>CAXDSX010000058.1:0-11910 GCA_963992075.1 uncultured Pseudomonadales bacterium
TGATACGGCGACCACCGAGATCTACACCTCTCTATTCGTCGGCAGCGTCAGATGTGTATAAGAGACAGATAATAAGGAGGCCGGCTGTCGCCTCAGGCCCTAACCAACGGCTCGACCCCACATGTGACACCCGTACCCCCCAAACCACAGTAGCCCCCAGGAACTTTCGCGAGGTATTGCTGATGGTAATGCTCAGCATAGAAAAATGATGGCGCTTTCAAGATTTCTGTCGATATTTCGCCCAACCCCGCGCTGTGCAATCGTCGTTGATATTCGTCGCGCGAACGAATAGCGACGTCCATCTGTTCGTCACTATGGAAGTACAGCCCGGAGCGGTACTGAGTCCCGAGATCGTTGCCTTGACGCATCCCTTGGGTGGGATCATGCCCTTCCCAAAAAACCTTCAACAGCGCCGAATACGTGACCACCGTGGGGTCATAAACCGCGAGAACCGCTTCGGTATGTCCGGTAAGGCCAGAGCAAACCTCTTCGTACGTCGGATTTTTCGTGTGCCCGCCTGCATACCCCACCGCGGTGGTATACACCCCATCTGTTTGCCAAAACAATCTCTCCGCACCCCAAAAACATCCCATGCCTACCACGAGCAGTTCCATCTGCTGTGGAAACGGAGGCTCAAGCGGTCTTCCATGAACAAAGTGGCTTGGCGGGACGGGTACAGCCTCGGCTCGTCCTGGCAGCGCTTCGCTCTCAAGTGGTAGCCGGAGCTTGTATTCCAGTGCCATGCGCAGATCCCCTCACTTCTCGCTTCCGATCATACCAGCCTGCCTCACCCGTTCGCACGAATACGATACACTGCCTCGATGCAAAACCTAGCCGTGACGACGGTTTTCTGTTGCCTGCTCGCCATCTCGGGATGTACAACCACTTCAACCCAACCCGCGGACTACTTAGACCTCATCCAATCGATACAAATCGGAGAGGACGTTTCCGTCGAGGAGATGAAGCTTGCGTTTTTAGACACCCCTGACTTGCCTCAACGCCTCCAACAAATGGCAACACTTGAACAACAAGCTCTCCAACTTTTGATTGATGAACCGCTAAAGTTGGGGGCAATTGGTACCGCGATCCTCGATATTTATTACGGTAGTCTTGCTGGACACCTTGCCCTAGCCTCGTTTTACGAGCGTGTCGAAGACGAAACGGCAGAATTGCATCGCGACTGGGCGAAACGCATCGTGAGCGCAATCGAGGCCGAAGGCGACGGGAGCCGCAAACGCCCCTATCGGGTTTTGTCGGGACCGGAAGCACGATCCTACATAATTGCCTTGGGTCGTAGCCCGGTCGGGTCAATTTACCAGAGCGACCAGGACCGGCCGTTCATGATGGTCATCTCCTCAAAACCGCCGTCGGGTCCCCTTATTAACGTGTTTTTCAACCTTGGGGACGCGTACTCAGTCGTGGCGCAACAAATCAGCGAGGCGGGTCAAAACGACGAATTTACACCCGGAGCTCTAATCGGTTTCCTCGCACAACGTAACGATTCGGCTGCGCAAGCCTTTATCGGCTCCTACCTTGCGTCGGAGGACCGGTTAGATGAGTCGATCAACTGGCTTTCCGCGTCGATCCGTTCCGGAAATGTCCTCGCTAACCTCAATCTTGCTAGGGTTTGGTGGACCAAATCCCGGCGTCACACGGACGAGCAAGCGCGAACGGAAGCGGTCGCTCGCGCGGTCGAAAACTACCGACGCGCCATCGCCGTAGGGTCGGACGAAGCCATGTACATGCTGGCCGTTCTCTATCTTCGCGATCAATTAGGACCCAATAAACTGCAAACGGGTATCGAGCTAATGGAGCAGGCGTCAGCCCTTGAAAATACCCAAGCCCTAATTTACCTCGGGCAGCTCTATTTTGACGGCAGACAAATCGAACGGAATCTCGGGAAAACCGCCGGTTACTTTGTGCAGGCGGCTGAACTTGGTAACGACTTCGCCAAGCTCCAATACGCGCGTTTTCTCATGCACCCAGACGTTGACAGACCATTCGAGCGACAAGCGTACGACTGGCTCCGAGAAGTCGCGAGTCAAGACAACCCAGATGCGATGCTGGTAGTCGGGAACCTCTACGCCCGAGGTGTGCACGTAAACAGAAGCTTCCGTCGGGCATTCCGGTGGTTCCGCAAAGCCATCGCTAGTGCGCCAAAAGATGCCAGTATCGTTAACGAGGTGGCATGGACGCTTGCCGTGACCAACCTCGAACGATTAAGGAAACCCCAGTACGCCCTTGAAATCATGACCGGCATCATGGAGAGCGACCTTAAAGCGCGTCAGACTCCAGCTTATTTGGATACTTGGGCCGCGGCTCACGCAGCGAGTGGCGACTTTGATACCGCCATCAATCTACAGACCGAGGCGGTGGAGCAAGCACGACGTCAGGAACAACACGCCGTCATCGACGTGCTCTTAGAACATTTGGATACGTTTAAAGCGGGCCGCCCCGTCATCGACCCCATACCTTGAGTCGGTTCGGTTGAGAAAAACCCTCGCGATTGAAGTCGTAGACGACTATCAAGGTATTCTTAGAAATCAACGTCCCGTGATCGACGTACGTGCGCCCGAGGAGTATGGGAAAGGATCCATCCCCTCGGCCGTCAATCTCCCCATCTTGAATAATGACGAACGCCGGCAAGTCGGCGTGTGTTACAAAAACTACGGGCAGCGGAAGGCAGTGGAGCTCGGGCAAAAGCTGGTTACAGCGAGTATCCGCTCCAAAAGGGTGAGTGATTGGGCGTCGTTCGTCGACTCGCATGAAGATGCGCTATTTTGCTGCTGGCGAGGAGGCCTTCGCTCGCGTACCGCGTACCAGTGGTTGGCAGAGGCTGGTTCAATAATTCCTATCGTGAAGGGCGGCTCCAAAGCCCTCCGCGGTTATTGTCTCCAGCGGATCGAAGAGTCGACAGATTACCGTTGGCTGGTGCTGGGCGGGCGAACCGGGAGCGGTAAAACTCGAGCGCTCCAACAATTATCAAATACTATCGATCTGGAGCGTTTGGCTGCTCATCGAGGCTCAGCATTCGGAGGCAACATTGCGTTGCAACCCTCACCTATCTCATTCGAAAACGCCCTCGCCGCCGACCTGCTTTCAATCGTTCGCGACCGCCCGGTCGTGGTTGAGGACGAAAGCCGAACCATCGGCCGGCTTGCGTTGCCCGAGAGCCTCTTCCGAAGCATACAAAACGCCCCGTTGGTCATTCTCGAACTGTCACTCGAAGAGCGTATCGCTAATATCTACGACGAATATGTCGTACCCGGCGTTCCCGCTTCATTCATCAACGCGCTGTGGCGAATACGACGGCGCCTCGGGGGTACGCGTTACCGTGAGCTTCTGGACCTCATGAAAAGCGGGTTCGATAACGGGAACCAAGAGTCCCACCTCCGATGGATCAAGCTATTGTTAACCGGCTATTACGACCCGATGTACGACTATCAACTAGGACGAAAGCACGAGCGAATCGTCTATCGAGGTAGCATGAACGCGGTTAGCGAGTACCTTCGGGAGCGAATCGTTACTGCTTGAGCAAACCTAGGCCTTGTTTTACCGCGAGAAATTTCGTTGATCTGCTGCTAACGGAACCACGTCGCACGTTTCCATGTACCAAGCGAGCATACGGTCTCTCATCCGTTCAATGGAACGAGCTCTACTCGGGTCATTAATCAGGTTGTCCGTTTCACCAGGATCCGATCCCAGATCATAGAACTCATCGGTCTCGTAGGCCCGGCGCACGTATTTGTATTGGCCATCTCGACACATCGTGGCTTTTGTGTGCGGGAATACATCGTCCTCACGAAGTTGCTGTTCGATTTTAGGTGAATAGAGACCTGGACCGCCCATCCCTCGGGCACTCTCACGCTCGCTGGCATGTGCCTCTCGTCTCAACCGACCTCCCTCACAAAAGACTGCATCGCGGTGGGGGGTGTCGGCGTCAACCAAAAGACTCAGTAAACTCTTGCCAAAGTGCCAATACGGCGGCTCTATCCCCGCGCATTCATACGCGGTCGCCGGAAAGTCGATCAATTCAATCAGTTGGTTACGAACCCCCGGCACAACGTCCATGGCGTCGGGAGGTTTGAAGATGAAAGGTACTCGGCTCAAGCAATCTTGGAACGTGTTCTGTGTCTTTTCGACTAACCCGTAATCGCCCGTAAAGTCGCCGTGATCCGAAAATACGAACATTGCACTGTCGTCATACAGGTTCGCGTCACGCAGACTTTCGATAAGAAGTCCTAGCTGATGATCCACCCGTGCGCACATACCAAAGTACGTCGCGCGCAATTCGGTCCAACGATCTTCCGACCAGCCTACAAGGCCCTGCCCGTCTCGAATCCCCGTAAGCACGGAGGGCTTGTCATCCCAACGTTGGTATTGGTGTCGCGGCGGAACGTTGCCACGGTCGATCATCGAAAACCACGGCTCCTCGACACAATACGGCGGGTGCGGATACCCGAGAGGTAAGAATAGACACAGGGGTTGATCGCCATCATATGCCCTAATGAAATCCATCGCGCCATAGAGCATGGCCCAGTCCCCATCAAAATATATATCACGTCCTGCAAGCTCCAATTTACCCTTGAAAAAACTGTAGAACGTGTCAGTCCCATGCTTGCCCCGCCACGCGAGATCGCCTCCATGGGAGCCCTCCCTCGGTTCATACCCCCAGCGTTCGTAATCCGAACGATTCGGCCTGAAGTGAACGTCGCAGTGTTTCTCGTAACCCAGTTGACCCGGCACCAAATCGTTCTTTCCACCCCACCACACGAAATAGTCGTTATCGTGCAGTACGGACAAGAGATTCGGTTCACCACCGCCCGGATTCAGCATGTGATGCATCGTGCGATGGCCTCGCACATGCGGGTACCAACCCGTCATGAAGGAACAGCGACTGGGTGTACAAACGGTGGCTTGGCTAAACGCGTTTTGAAAAGATACGGCATCCGTTTCAATCAGAGCATCTAGATTGGGCGTTTTGACGGCCGGATGGCCCATGTGGCCTAACGCGTCGCCTCGCCACTGATCCGGATTAAAGATGATGATGTGGGGCGCACGTTTCACGGCCGGTTGAGCACCAGACTGCTGCCATGAGCGGAGATCGAGTCGGGGCGTAACCTTAATACGACTCTTCCCGATTCGGACAATCCTGCTGCCTTCGTTACCCCCAAGTATTTCGTCCAAAGCGCCGTCGCAATTTCGGTAATCCCGTCGCGAACGATTTCAAAATGCCCCGTTCCCTTGACTTGCTGATTCGAGCGGCCTGAACAACTTACATGCTCCGTCTCGACGCAAAACGAGCCACGCGAGTTAGCCGCCAGGCATTTGACGTGAAATTTGTCTGGATCGCTGGTGGTATGAAAAGCCCCGTCGGCCCAGAGAAACCAACAAGGGACCATCCTCGGAAATCCTTCGCCATCGAGAAAAGCAATGGTTGCAGAAACAGGCCGGGCAAGAACCTCCGAGCATTCGCACTCGGACAAATCCCTCCGCGTCGAACCGCTAACGTTTCTTCTGTCGTTCATAGTTCTCGAATGCCCTTTCGACCATGGGCCGTCGCTTCCCTTCAGGCACTTTCAATTCGTAATCGGGGTCTCCTTCCCCCTGAGCGGAAACGATATGCATGAGATGAGCTGCATTCATGTGCGCTTGGAAGCCCTGCGTATCCTGCATTTGGTTGACTGCCATTTTGATCATGCGCAGTTGAAAAGGATCATTCGTGGCAACACGTTCTGCGTACTCCAGTACCGAAGCCTGAAGTTCCGAGTCCGGTACAACGCGGTTGACGAGATCGAGTTCGAGGGCCTCCGCCGCATCGATAAAGCGACTCTCGTAAAGAATTTCCTTAGCTTTTCGGGGATGTATATCCCACGGCACCGTAAAAAACTGGAAATTTGAACCCAAAAACATCGCACTATCGCCGGCATAGACGATGTCCATTGCGCTCGCAACAATCCAACCGCCGAATATGCAATAGCCTTGAACCCCCGCGATTGTGGGTTTCGGCACATTCCGCCAACGCATCGACTTTTCAACAAACTGTTCTCGAGAGTGATCGAACTTGCCGCGTAAACCCTCCTGTAAAGGACGTTTCTGCATGTCTTCACGTTCTTCGGGTGTGCCCAGATCGTGTCCGCCTGAAAAATGTTCACCTTGCCCAAAGAGGGCGATGACGTGAACATCTTGATCCGTCGCCGCGGTTGCAAATGCTTGGTCGAGCTCCTCAAGCAAGCGTCGACTCTGGGCATTGCGATACTTGGGCCGCGCGGTGGTAATTCGTGCAACGCGATTGACCACTTCGTATTCAATATCCTGAAAACTCATCGGGTTATCTCTCCCTTGCCCGTGATTCCTCGCTCAACCAGCTCTTCGTATCGTGCCCGAGACATTCCTACAAATTCTTCAAACACTTCAAACGAGTGCTGTCCTTGTAACGGCGCTGGTCTTGTTATCCCACCCTTGGTCCGACTAAACAATATCGGCAATCCCGACTGCCATATCGGGCCGGTTTCCGGGTGGTCAACATGCTCCATGTGGCCTCGTTCGCGTAGCTCCTCATTCGCCGCAATGTCAGCGGGATCTAATACCGGGGCTGCCGGAACACCCCGGCGACAAAGTTCATTGGCTAGACCGTTTCGTTCGCGCGTGCTCGTTGCCGCCGCTATAAGAGCATCGATCGTATCCTCGTTCAGTTTACGTTTCGCGTTGGAAACCCATTCTCGTCCATCGATTTCAAGAACCTCACAAATCTGTTGCCAATGCAGCTCAGTTTCAGCCGCGATGGCGATCCATTGATCATCTCCCAAACTCGGATATATTGCGTGAGGCGCATAAAGTGGGTGGCGATTGCCCTGCGGTCCGCGGACGTCGCCATTGATTTCGTATTCAAGCCAAGCGTCGCCAATAAACGAAAAGTTCGCTTCTTGCATCGATAGATCAATGTATTGTCCGTCTCCGGTGCGGTCGCGATGCAACAACGCCAGCGCGATTGCAGCAAATCCGCAGAGTCCTGCCACCGGGTCAGGGTACATTTGTCCAGAGTTCTGCGGTTGCTCCCCTTCATACCCCAAGAGCGATGACATGCCCGATGACGGTTCGATCGTTCCACCAATCCCCGGCACGTTGGCCCATGGCCCTGTCGCGCCATACGCGGAGAGGCTCGCAACGACAATCTTGCGGTTGATCCTGCTCAGCGTGTCATACCCTAGCCCAAGTTTGTTCATTACCCGCGGCGAAAAATTCTCGGCAACAAAGTCAAAGTGGGGGCACAAGTCTAAAAATAATTCTTTGCCCTCGGATGACGACAAATCGATGGTCACGCAGCGCTTGTTTAAATTGACCGAGTTGTAGAGTGGACTGCAGTTCCACGCGTGCCGAGCCGCCTCGTTGTTGGCCAAATTACGAGGGATAGGATTTCGGTACGAACCACGCCAACTATCGAGTCGACTCCTTACTTCGACTTGGACAACGTCGGCGCCTAATAAGGCCAACATTTGGGTCGCATAGGTTCCTGCCCATGCCTGGGTTAAAACCAGTCCGCGAAACCCAGACAAAGGACCCTTACCCCGGCCTCCCGATCGCACCGCGTGAACCTCGATCGGCTCACGCGGTGCGAGGACAGCATCACTCGATTGAGGTTTCTGCATCGCGTGTTTTAGATCCCAAAGAGATCTCGTTGTGTTGGCAATAGGTCCGGGGAACCGCACGTTCGATCCGGACGGCGATCGAAAAAATCCGCGAGCTAGGAATTGCGGGTTATCGGCCATTTCATCCATTCTAAGCACCGGTCCAGCGATAACGCGCTCGGATCCGAGTGCAGCAAATAGGTCCATGCGTGTCCAATTCGCCATCGCGTCAGCTACCCGTGTCGCGAAACGCGCGGCGTGCTTAGGCCGAATGCCGGGTTGCTGAAGGTCCTCGTCGTCGGCTAGGTCGGGAAGACCCAGCAGGCGCATCGCCTTCACCCAGAAGACTGGCCGGGATAGAGGCAAGGCAAAATACCCATCCTTCACCGGCACGGGCCCTTCGTTCATGTTCACTGGCGCGCGTCTTCGTTGCCACACGAAGTCAGAGTATTGGTAGCGCAATGGCGCGGGAGACGACGTCGACACTAAGGTTTCCCACTCAGAAATATCGATCAGTTGACCCGGCGTACGGTTGGCGAGTTGCTCGATCAAGGCAGATAAAATAGCGCCAAACGCCAACGTTCCCGCTTGGTAGCTTGCCTGGTAACCGCTACCCTTTAGTGGCGGTCTTCCGAGAAGACCATTGCAATAGGCCCACCCAGATCGCGCGTAGGCGGTTAGATCATTACCAAGGTAGTTCTTAAGATCCCCAGTTTGCCCGTACGCCGTGATCGCGCAAACGACGGCATCCGGGTTCTTCGCTAGCAGGCCTTCGCCATCGCCCAGACCAGTAACGATTACGTCAGCTGCTCTCATGAGCCGTTTGCCAACTTCGGCGCCAACCGACTTTTTATTGGCAAGGACGTAACCAGCCATAAGACTTTCGCCACTCGTGTCAAACGGCGGCAACCGTCGGGCGAAATGTCCTTCGTCGGATTCCACCCCGAAAACGTCGGCCCCGTAGTCAGCGAGCAGGCGCGAACACCAGGCTGTCGCTATCCGGTCCCCCACATCCACAACCCGGATACCTGCGAGAGTCGATGTGCCGATGTCGCGCTTACCCATCTTTCCAATGGAGCTTCAATTCATTCGTCTCCCAAGAAATCTCCGACCAGACCAACAAACTCGTCGAGTTGGTCATGATGCGTCCAATGTCCAGCATCGTCGATTTCGATAAGTCGAACGTCGGCAAAGTGCTCCAACGTGCCGGCTTGACCGATGCGATGCGGATAGCCTTGCGTCGAATTAATGATGAGCACCGGACAACGTATTCGTTTCCACAGGTCTATGACGTCTTCGCTAGGAATGTCGTACGGCGTGTGAGCACGCGTATAATTATCGAATTTCCAGGTGTACGTCCCATCCTCGTTCTGATTGCTTCCATGCACCGTCAGATGCCGCGCCTGTTGCGGTGATAGATGAGGATTCGTTTCCTGCATACGCTGAAAAGCCTCTTCCAACGACTCATACCGTCGTGGAACTCTTCCTGCCAGCGAATAATTCGCGTCGACCCATTGCCGTAGCCGAACGGCCGGATCCCCTGAATACCGGCCCGGGTAGAGTCCTACGCCTTCAACTATAACGAGTCGCTTCACCAACTCCGGGAATATCCCAGCGTACATGGCCGCGATGGTTCCCCCTAGCGAATGGGCTACCACGGTTGCGGGCGCAAGCTCTTGTTGCCTAACAAGTTGCGCTACATCGTAAACGTACTCGAGATGGGTGTATGGGCTGCCTTTACTCCACTCGGAGTCTCCATGACCCCGAAAATCCGGGGCCAAAATGTGATATCGATTGCGGAATATTTGTGCCACCCAATCCCAGGTATGGCAATGGTCGTGAATCCCGTGCACTAAGAGCATGCTCTCGGCCGACTCATTCCCCCAATCAAGGTAATGTAATCGGAGCCGTTGAGAAAAGTAGGTGTGTGAGGTCGGGTTATCGCGTTCCATACCAGCCCCCAAATCGTTACCGCAGAACTCGTATTTTCAACTGCGCGCCGAGCGACGGCAACGTTGTTTGACTAATTGCGCACCTAAATTTTTCTCGACTAGCATTGTTTCATCGTCAAGACGTCTGTCCATGTGTATCTCGGTCCGTTGGGGACATGCGCTACCATGAAGCCATGCATCCAAGGAAAGTAGTATGACGACCTACGAAAACTTAACCGTGGAAAAAAATGGCTCGGTCGCTACCGTTACGTTTAATCGACCTGATAAAGCCAACGCGCTCGATTACGCCCATTTGCTGGACATCGAGAATGTCGCGTTATCTTTTCGCGACGATCCCGACACGCGAGCCGTCGTTTTCACTGGCAAGGGCAAGCACTTCTCCTCCGGAGCAGATTTGTCGCCCGATCCCGATCCGTTGGTTACCGGCGCTGGGCTCGTTTTGCGTCGTCGTCGCGCACGATTGGGAGAGCGAGCGATCGAGGCGGTCTACAACATGGATCAAATCACCATCGCTGCCTGGAACGGGGCCGCGATGGGAGGAGGCGCGTGTCTAGCAACTGCTATGGATTTTCGTATTGGTGCCAACGACTGCTTCATGCAATACCCGGAAATTTTGATTGGCGTTAATCTGATGTGGAAAAGTCTTCCTCTAATTACTCACCTTGCCGGACCAGCGCGCGCAAAACGATTGGTCGTTGGCGGAGAACGTGTCGATGCGTCGACGCTTCATGACTGGGGCATTCTCGACGCTCTCGTCAGCCGAGAATCGTTGTTGAAAGAGGCCCTCGCTTGGGGGACGCGTTACGCTGCTCTTGCACCGATTCCCGCGCAAATGATTAAACGGAGCGTGAACGCGATCGTCTCATCCCTCGATACAGCCGTCATGCACATGGACGTCGATCAAAATATCCTTTCGGCTAACACCGATGATCGCCAGATCGCGGTGCAAGCGTACTTAGAGAAAACCCACCCGTCGTTCACGGGTAACTAAATTCCAGCCTCAGCGATACTGCGATTCAATATACAGTTAACGGGTAACCGCTGACGCCTGCTGTTCCGAAGTGCTTGGTTCAAGTGGGCGTTTCAAACGCCGTAAGAAAAACGGGGACACGTCTTCTTCGACAATGACGACGAGTGCCGGAATAACAAAAAGAATGATCACACTTGCAAACAGAATGCCAATTGCCAGACTTACCGCCATTGGGATCAGGAACTGTGCACTAATGCTTCGTTCTAGCAGCATCGGGGCAAGCCCAAGAGACGTCGTGGCCGTGGTCAAGAATATCGCGCGAAACCGTCGTTGCGACGCCAAGACAATCCCTTCCGTCGCGGAAAGGGTCGTCGTCCGGCGAATGTTGTTGTATCGATCGATCATCACCAGAGAGTCGTTCACAACGACGCCTGTGAGCGCAACCATTCCGAAAATCGATATGAACGAGATGTCGTAGCCAAGTAGCAGATGCCCAATGACCGCACCGGCTACACCCGCTGGAATTCCCGCGGCAATGATGAGCGGTTGAACATAGCTCTTTAACTCCGCAGCCAGCAGCGCGTACATAATGAGTAGGGCGAATACGAAGGCACTAAGTATCGATGCCAAATCCTCGGTTTGCTCACGCGAAAAACCCGATTTATCCACTTGCAGCCCAGGAAACTCGCGAACGAGTGCGGGAATCAAAGTGTTGTCGATAATTGACGTGGCATCCGTCGACGTCGTGACATCCAAGTCCACTTTTCCTGAAACCGACACGATCCGGCGACCGTCGACGCGATTAATTTCAGAATAACTGCGTGACTCGATAGTTCGAGCCATGGTTGAGAGTGGAGCCTCCGTTCCATCCGCAAGACGAATTCGCACATTCATCAAGTCACGCGTGCTATTTCGTTGGTCTCGGGGATAACGGACCATCACCTTCAGTTCCTGCCTACCCCGCTGAATTCGATGGACCTCCTCACCAAAAAAGTGTTGCCGGAGTTGCCTGGCGATGTCGGCGGGCGATAATCCTGCGGCTTCACCCGCCTGCGTCAACTCGATATCGTACTGCCGCTTCCCGGGATTCGCAGAATCCTGCAGTTCGGTCATGCCCTCGATCGCGCCGATTTCCTCCTTAAATACGTCGATCGCACGCATTAGGGTCACGTCGTCCTGATGTGATAGCTCGTAATCCACCGACGACCCGCCGCCGATAAAGTCACTCTGGAACGTCAGACTTTCAGTCCCGGGAATGACGCCAACTTCTGCCCGCCATAAGCGTTCCAATTCCGCTGCCGACTGCTTCCGAATCTGTCTCTTATACACATCTGACGCTGCCGACGAATAGAGAGGTGTA
>CAXDSX010000059.1:0-11701 GCA_963992075.1 uncultured Pseudomonadales bacterium
GGTCACCCCGAAGGCTTTTTGGAGGCGTTCGCAACGCTCTACCGTAATTTTGCGGCCGCGCTTGAGGCGCGTCTGGACGGTCGTGACCCGACGTCTCTGGAACTCGATTTCCCGACGATAGACGATGGCGTTCGGGGAATGGCGTTTATCGATGCCGTGGTAGATAGTTCCAGACGCGGGGGCGTTTGGACCGATTTCCCGTCGTGGAGTTAGGAGAGGGGTAACGCGTGAAGACACTAAAAGGGCCGGCGATTTTTCTGGCTCAATTTATGGCGGATAACGAGCCGTTCGACAGCCTTGAGTCGATGGCAAAATGGGCAGCAGATCTAGGATTTCTTGGGATCCAGGTACCGATAGGCAATCCCGCGTTCGTCGACGTTGAACGAGCAGCGGAAAGCCGGACGTATTGTGACGAGTTAAATGGGATCGTGAAGTCCCAGGGTGTTGAAATCACCGAATTGTCCACACATCTAGAAGGCCAACTGGTAGCGGTGCATCCGGCCTACGACACGCTGTTCGATGGATTCGCGCCAGCGTCTCTTCATGGTAATCCCGCGGCTCGGACGGAATGGGCAATCAAACAAGTCAAACTCGCGGCTCGAGCGAGTCACAACCTGGGCCTCCGTTCGCACGTTACGTTTTCCGGCGCGTTTCTATGGCCGATGTTATACCCGTGGCCGCAACGGCCCGCCGGCCTTGTCGATGAAGGGTTTCAAGAACTGGCACGACGTTGGCGTCCGATACTCGACGTGTTTGATGAATACGGGGTCGATTGCTGTTACGAAATACACCCGGGCGAAGACCTTCATGACGGCGTAACCTTCGAACGGTTTTTGGCGGAAGTTGACGACCACCCTCGCGCCAATATTCTCTACGACCCAAGTCACTTTGTTTTGCAGCAATTGGACTATTTATCGTTCATCGACATTTATCACGAACGCATCAAGATGTTTCATGTCAAGGATGCCGAGTTCACGTCGAGTGGACGGCAAGGCGTATACGGCGGGTATCAGGATTGGCTTGATCGCGCGGGTCGATTTCGTTCATTGGGGGATGGCCAAGTGGACTTTCGCTCAATCTTTTCGAAATTTGCCGCTTTCGATTTTGACGGTTGGGCTGTTCTCGAGTGGGAGTGCTGTCTAAAGCACCAAGAGGATGGTGCACGCGAGGGCGCTCGCTTTATACAAGACCATATTATTCGGGTGACGGATAAGGCATTTGACGACTTTGCATCCGCCGGACTCGATGCGGAGACGAACCGACGGGTTCTAGGTCTGGTAAGAGAATAGCGTCAATCCGTCCAGAGGATTTTCCGTTGGACGGCTGATCGCGTAACATAGGCCGGTTGAGGTACCACGATCACACAGCAAGAGTTGACGGTCCGCGTCGAGAGCGATCGTCGTTCAAACATCTCTCGCACCTGAAACGTCTAGTCCCTTATGTCCGTCGATTCGGCTGGGTCTTGTTGGCGTCGATCAGCGGGTTATTGCTCGCGCGCCTGCTCGATGCGCTCGTCCCACTCTACATGAAGGACGCAATCGATAGTCTTGCGGATCCTGACATCGACCCAAACTTACTGATCCCGGTGCTCTCAATATTGGCGATCGTGGCCACGCGGTTTTTTATTTACGTGGTTTCGCAACGGGCCTTGCGCCGACTTTCCATCAGTGTCTCGTACGATCTACGCAAACGCCTGTTCAACCACGTCCAATTCCAGGGCGCGCATTTCTTTAATCGATTCGGTACCGGAGACCTTATGTCACGGGCCGTAAACGACGTAAGCATGGTGCGGATGGTGGTCTCGTTTGGCGCGGTCACCATTCTTACGACGGTATTTACGCTGGCCACGGGGCTGTATTTCATGATCATGCTGTCGCCATCACTCACGTTTTGGGTGGTGTTGCCGCTGCCGTTGGTCGCGGTTGCTGGGTTTGGTATGGCGCGAGCGTTATTTCCCTATTACATGGATCGACAAGAGGCCATGGCAGCGGTGACCGCGTTTACGCAGGAAAATCTCAATGGCATTCGCACCGTGCAAGCGATGGCGCAAGAAGAGAAGGAGATTGATCGGTTTCGTGACGTGAGCACCCACTATGCCCAGACGGTCTACCGTGTGAATCGGTATCAAGCACTAATGAACGTTGTGATGGGATTTATTTCGACGGTCTCCACGGTAATCGTGCTGTTTTATGGTGGCGCACTGGTGCTTCGCGGCGACATTACGCTCGGGACCTTCATGGCGTTCTTTTCGTACCTCATGATGGTGGCCTGGCCGGTGCGCATGATTGGAATGTCGATCACGATGTTCACCGCTGCGGCGGCTGGAACCGAACGGATCTTTGAAGTTCTCGATTATGAGCCGGAAGTGGATGATGCTTCGACCGAGACCGTGCCCACGGATTTGTTAGGACGCATCGAGTTTCGAGACCTAGTTTATAGCCATCCGGGTTCACCCAGACCAACGATTGACGGTGCTAGCCTCGTGGTTGAATCCGGGGAGACCATCGCCTTCATGGGGCGTGTTGGCTCCGGCAAATCGACTTTACTTAATGCCATCGTCCGTCTCGTTGATACTCCGCCAGGGATGATTTTTTTGGATGGTCACGATATTCACGATTTTCCTCTCCACCAGCTACGAGAGGCCATCACGCTTGTTCCACAGGATCCTTTTTTGTTTTCCATGACGTTGCGTGACAACTTGACCTACGACGATCTGAGTCGTGACGACGGATTGATATGGGACGCGGCAGAAGCGGCCGCCTTCGCGGATCCGCTGCGTCGGCAACTTGCCGAGGGGCTTGACACCATGGTCGGAGAACGTGGCGTGACGCTTTCGGGAGGACAAAAGCAACGGGCAACGCTTACCCGCGGTATGGTTCGAGATGCCAAAGTGCTGTTACTCGATGACTGTTTTTCGAGCGTCGATACTGAAACTGAGGAGCGGATTCTGCGGGGGCTGCGTCGCATGCGTGGTGGTAAAACGACCATGTTAATTTCGCACCGCGTCTCGACGGCGCGGCATGCCGACCGTATTTTCGTCATAGACGAAGGGCGATTCGTTGAATCTGGGACACACGACGAACTGATCGGACGCGGTGGCTATTACGCTGATCTGGCTGCCGTGCAGAGTAATCAGGATGAAGATCGAGAGCGCAAAGCGCGATTACTCCGTGATCTCGACAGCGACATTGCACCGATGCCGATTTCGGAGGCAGCGAAGCTGTGAGCGAAAACGCGATTCAGACTCCGGGTCCGTCCCGCAATTACTCTGCGTTCGATGCTGAACTCACGCATCAAGCGCTCAACGTTCGACTTTTCGTTCGACTGCTTGGGTGGATGAAGCCGTACCTGATTACGTTGTTCGTCAGTATCGCGTTCGTTGTGATGGCGGCGCTCGCTCAGGTGCTGATGCCGATACTAACGAGCGTCGTCATTATCGATACGATCTTGGTGCCAACAACGGTCGCGAGCGATGCCCAAGACTATGGACTGCTTACACTTGTGGCTTGGCTTCAATCAACGTTTGCCCTCGAAGCCCTGAGTGCAGCAGGGCTTGTTTACGTTGTTGTGCTCGTCGGCCAGTCGTTATTGAGTTTTGCCCATCAATTAACGCTTTATAGCTGTTCGCTGAAAGCGCTCCGCGACCTGCGTATTGATTTATTTGCTGCGCTGGAACGAAAACCTGCTTCCTTTTTTGACCACGTGGGCGTGGGTCGCGTGATGACTCGAGTGACGAACGACGTCGAGAATCTTTTTCAGCTTTTGACCGGTTTTGGTGGTCTAGCGGGTGAATTTGTTCCGTTTTTTGTGGCACTTTTTGCCATGCTTGCGATCAGTGGATCGTTGACCGGTGTGGTACTGGTCGCGCTACCGGTGGCAGCGATCGCGACGGTCGCGTTTCGTATTGCGATGCGGAAAATCTTTCGATTTATCCGCGACTCCGTTTCCGCTCTCAATCAATACATGCAGGAAGATCTTGTAGGAATCGATGTCGTCCAGCTTTCAGGTCGTGAGAATCAGAATATCGAGGAATACGGTGAGCTCAACCGAGCCAACCGCGGTTACGAGTTCCGCGCGATCAATTTCGAGGTCCTCTACGACACCTTTAACATGAGCCTCGGGAGCGTTGTTACCGGCGGTATCGTCTGGTTCGGCGGCGGTCAAGTGATTCAGCAGGACATCTCTCTGGGCTCGATGATTCTCTTCACGTCGCTCGTGCAAATGATGATCATGCCGATCGTTTCGTTGGGTCAGCAGTTCAACATTCTGTTTAGGTCGATGGCTTCTGGAGAACGAATTTTTCAGGCGTTGGATTGGGACGAACAATTGCACGAGCCCAAGGAACCAACGGTTGTCGAAGGCCGCTTGCGTGGCAAGGTGGAATTTCGACACGCGCACTTCGGTTACTACGAGGGAGAAGAAATACTGAAGGATGTTTCTTTTTCGATTGCGCCCGGCGAGAAACTCGCCATTGTCGGTCCGACGGGTTCAGGCAAAAGTACAATTATTCGATTGCTCGTCCGTTTTTATGACATTGACGACGACATGGTTTTTGTCGACGACGTCGATGTGAACAACATACACAGCCGTGATTTGCGTGAACGTGTTGGGGTGGTGCTGCAAGATTTCCATATCTTTTCGGGCACCGTCCGCGACAACATTACACTCAACAATCCGGATATAACGCCGGAAAGAGCTGAATGGGCTGCACGTTCCGTGAATGCGGATGGCTTTATTCAAGAATTGGCCGATGGTTACGACACGCAGCTTGCCGAGCGAGGACAGAACCTATCGCAAGGACAACGCCAACTCTTAGCGTTTGCCAGAGTCTTAGCCGCCGATCCAGAAATTCTTGTATTGGACGAAGCCACCGCAAACATCGATACGTCCACCGAGCTGGTGATTCAAGACGCGGTAGCGAAACTCACCGAAGGCCGAACGTCCATCGTTGTCGCGCATCGATTGCAAACGATTCAGGAATGCGATCGGATATTGGTTCTCCATCATGGGGTCGTGGAGGAATTGGGTACGCACGACGAATTGATGGAGAAGCGTGGCATCTATTACACGTTGCACGAACTGCAGTTTCAAGACGCCGACGTGGCCCGTGAAGTCGCGCGGGAGGATGAAGGCAGCGAGGGCCGGACGACTGATCCGCGGTGGACCTCGGTGCCCGACGAGCCGCCTGACGCCCCCGACCGAATGTAACTATAGATTTCTTGAGTGGGAATTATGCACAGCTAGAACAATACGAGAACGATGGCTACGTCGTGGGAGGAACTTACTCGACGAAAAGTTGTGAAAGATTTGAAGAGTCTGAACGCTGATTTTTCAGGGCAGTGCCTCTTACTGCACTACACGGAAGCCCCAAATTTTGGGGGCTTTCGTCGTTTTGGGAGGCATGAAAGCTCTTTTAAATTCTTATTTCACCTTCTAGAATTACTCGTATGACGAAGGGCCTAACTAAATACTTTTTCGCAGCCGCCGTCTCTATATTTTTTGTAGGGGTTACGCTAGACCCGATTAATCACGTCGATTCTAATAATCTATACAACGATACAAACTGCGAATGGTGTGCTCTTGAAATCTTTCAACCCGAAAGATTAGATGGCCCGGCAATCATATACCAACAACTTGGTCTACTGGCCGAAAAACTATCAGACCACCTGTCCAGCCAAACGTTCCCCTTTTCAGCACGAGCACCTCCTAAAAATACGTTATCCAACTAACGTACTTATTTTTTATATTTTTTAGGAGTTTCAATGAAACTGGTCCGTTATCTATGGTGTATCGCCATAAGTTTAAACACGCCCATATTCGCAGAGGAAATTGAAGAAGTTATTGTAACGGCTTCGTTTCTTGACGATTCTGCAGAGAGCAGCCCACTGCACGTAATCGACGGAGTAGAACTGAGAGAAGACGCTACGGAGAGCCTAGGAAGTTCATTAGATAACCTTCTAGGAATTAGTTCAGCCGATTATGGCGCCGCTGTCGGACAACCTGTTATTCGAGGCATGTCTGGCAATCGTGTAAAAGTTCTCAACAACGGCATAGTCAACAGGGATATGTCGGGCTTAGGACCGGACCACAGCATAGAAATTGACATGAATAACGTACAGCAAATTGAAGTGATTAAAGGACCTTCTTCACTACTGTACGCAAATGGAGCGATTGGAGGAATCGTCAATGTCGTGGACAACACGATACCTCGAACAGATATTTCAGAATCTGACCTGCGTGTGGGACTCGAGAGCCAGTCTGTAAATGATGGGCAATCATATGATCTTTCGTATCAAAATAATCTTGGTGGATTTAATGTCTCAGCTGCCTATAAAGACTCAGAGTTCGATAATTTCGATATCCCAACCGGAGCCGTAATCCACGATGAAGAGGAACATGAGGAGAACCATGGGTATTTAATGAATTCTGACCATGAAGCCCGTTCGAAGTCACTTGGTATCTCTAAAGTCGGCGACTGGGGTCATATCGGGTTGTCATGGAAGAACCTTGATAGCTCGTACGGGATTCCATTCCATGGAGAAGAGCATGGCGATCATGACGAAGAACATGGTGACGATGATCATGACGAGGAGCACGCAGACCACGACGAAGACAGCCACGAAAATGAAAGAATTTTCTCTTCGATAGAAGTCGACATCATCAACCTATCGGGCTCCTTTAACTTGGATAACAACTGGGTAAAGGGAATCAACTATTTCGTAAGCGACACGGACTACCTCCTGTGGGAGCAACACGCGGAAGGTGAAGATGCTCATGAGGGAGAAGATCACAATGATGATCATCATGACGAAGGACCGACCTATTTTGCCAACGAATCAACAGAGTACGGTGCCATCTTCGATCTAAGCAGAGAATCGCTTGCTCAAAAGGTCGCAATCAATTTCATGCAAGAAGACAAGTCTGTTATGGGTCACGAGTCCTTTATAAATCCAGCCGAGACTGAGGAAATGAACATAGGGTACTTCCTCCGTAGAGACTTCGGTTTGTTCACACTCGATTTTGGGTTCCGACACGATCGGGTCAACAGAAAGGGCTCCGTCACCCATCAAGATGAACACGATGATCATGACGAAGAACATGGCGATGATGACCACGACGAAGAACATGCGGAAATCGACTACTTTGATCACGACATAACCAATACTAGTTATGCTCTGACGCTCAGCAGAGAGGTAACCGACTCACTCAACGCGAGTTTGGGATTGTCGTCTGTCGAAAGAGCTCCTTCCGCGTCGGAACTCTTCATGAATGGTCCACACCTGGCAACGGCACGTTTCGAAGTCGGAAACCCTACACTCGATTCCGAACGATCACAGAACATTGAACTAAATTTTGACTATCGGATAAGTGGTTTCTATGCAGGTTTGACGTTCTTCAGGAACAACGTCGACAACTACATCTACCTATTGGATGAAACCGAAGAAGAACACGAAGGACACGAAGGGGAAGATCATGAAGGTCTAATACTTGCCAATTTTCTGCAACAGGATGCAACTCTAGACGGATATGAAATCGAAATCGGTACAGTTATTGCACTAGAAAATGGAGATCTTTCTGTGTCTTTCGGACGAGACTCCATCTATGGGAAATTTGATGCTGGTGGCCGCATTCCACGTATGGTTCCTACGAGAAATACTTACGGTATTGCCTACACCAGAAATGATTTTAAAGCAGCTCTGACTTTAAAAAGTGTAGGTAAGCAGACACATATCGCGAAGCAAGAGACAACGAGTGAACGATACGACATGTTGGACCTCAGACTCTCTCAAACTTTCCAATTGAATTCTAAGAGTGAATTGAATGTATCTCTTTTCGGTAAAAACTTACTGGATGAAATTGCACGCAATCACACCTCATTCGTAAAGGATGAAGTTCCGCTTCCAGGAAGAAACATAGGTATCAGAATCAATATGAATTTCTGATTGATGTTGTAAGTAAAACGCGATTACGGAGCATGATTGCTGCCTCGTAATCCGCATCGGTTTTCAACTTACGCGCTAGTCCTCTTTTTTGAAACCCTTGTAAATAAAGGATTAGAGAGGGTATTAGTCATTGAGTGGGAATGATCGATCGAGCCTACTTTAGGCCGTTCGACGCATCGTCTAAGATCACGCTTCTGTATTAGTAACGGACACGCTCGAAATGAAAGATTTTGGGGGCAAGCTTGCGGTAATCACGGGTGGCGGTACCGGTATGGGGCGGGCGTTGGCCCGTCAGTTGATTGCGGAGGGTTGTGACGTGGCCGCTTGCGACGTTCTCGATGACAACCTTGCGGAAACCAAAGCCCTATGTGAACAAGAAGCCTCTCAGGGTCGCGTGATTACGACCCACCACTGCGATGTTTCCGATGAGGCTGAGGTAGAACGTTTTCGCGATGCGGTGGTGGCGGCTCACGACACCGACCATATCGATCTACTCTTCAATAATGCTGGCGTGGGGGGTGGTGCAAGTGTGGTCGATGGTGATCGCGAGGATTGGGAGCGCACCTTTAATATTTGTTGGTACGGGGTTTATTACAACACCCGGGCGTTCATGCCGCTGCTGGTGGCGAGTCAGGAAGCGCATTTGATTAATACCAGCAGTGTGAACGGATTTTGGGCGACACTCGGCCCGCAAAGTTCTCACACTGCTTACAGTGCGGCCAAATTCGCCGTGAAGGGATTCTCGGAAGCACTCATTACGGATTTGGCGAACAACGCCCCCCACGTCAAAGTGTCGGTGGTCATGCCTGGGCACATTGGCACGTCGATCGCGATTAATTCGGGGCGTATTCTCGGCGGACGACAAGCAGAAGAACTATCGGACGAAGACGTTGCGGGGATGCGCAAGAGGTGGGAATCCATGGGGATGGCCAACGAAGAGACGACCGACGAGCAGATTCGCAACTTGGTCGGTGAAATGGGTCGCCGGTTTCGCGACGATGCGCCAACGACGGCCGAGCAAGCGGCTTCCATTATTCTGGATGGCGTTCGCGAAGAGCGCTGGCGGATTCTCATTGGCAAAGACGCCCACCGGCTTGATGCGTTGGTTCGGGAGGACCCTGAAAGCGCATACACGCCGGAGTTCATGGTCCGTCTTCGCGAGACGGGCGAGTGGGGCTTAGGCTGACCTCACCACCAGGAACCTACGCATCGAGTTGGAACAATTCAACAGCATTGCCGCCCATGACGGCCTGCTTTTGTTGTTGATCCAAGGTCGCTACGGATTCGCGTATCTGGAGTGGTGCATCGAGGCTTGAATCGATGTGGGGGTAATCGGAACCCCAAAGAATCTTGTCGAGACCGACAAGATTTATCATAGCGCCGATCGTTCGCTCCTGCGGTTCTGCTACGAAGTAACAGTTTCGCTGCACGTATTCGCCGGGCGTGAGGGCTAGCGATTTTGGTGATAACTCGTTCAGTAGCTCGTCCTTCTCGTCGAGTCGATCCATCAAGTACGCGGCCCAGCCGCAGCCCGCTTCAACACTAACGATCTTGAGTTCCGGAAAACGATCAAAAAGCCCATCGAGAATGATCGATGACAACGCAGGGATCATTTGGCCCGGAGCACCGAGTCCAAAACCGAAGGTCGGACCGAGTCTCGGTTGCGCACCGTGCCAACCCGAAAACGGCACCGCAGCACCGCTAAATCGAACAATTACATGCAGGCAACCCGGCAGCTTAGCTTCGTCCAATTGGGCCCAAAGGGGATCGAAATGTGGGCTGCCGGGGCGTTCACCATCCACCACTTCGGGTGGGACGAACACGCCCTTAAACCCGAGTTTTAGGCAACGGGCGAGCTCCAGCGCCGCGTTTTCAACGTCCCGCCAATTAACGACGGCGATGGGAACGATGCGCCCTTGGCCCGCCTGGCTAAATTCGTGTTGCCATGTGTTGTACGCGCGGAAGTACGCATTGATTAAGTCAAGGTCATCCGTCGGGATGGGCAATATCCCGATCGTCGGGAAGACGACGCACGCGTCGACGCGCCATTCGTCCAACATCGCAAGTCTTGCGTCGGAGTCGTAACTTGCCGGTGGACAACCGTCTTGATAACGAAAACGGCCTCCGAATATGTCGCGGCGTCGCAAGTTGGCGCCGCCCAGACCCGCAAGGCCGCCAGGAAGCACAACCTGGTCGGCAATAATGAGGCGCTCGCCGCTTTGATCCTCTTCAATGCGGATTGCACGATCCTGATAACGAGTTTCTAAGTACCGTTGCCAGAGATCGGCGGGTTCCATTACATGGGAGTCGCAGTCAACAACGAACATGATGAATCCTTGGAGCGAGCCCTCTACCGCCGAGGCATCGGCGGATGGAATTGTTGGCGTGAAAAAAGTATATGACCATGGATAAATTGTTCCTGTCCAATCGCACATGCGCGGTAGGCAAGATGGTCGTTAACGTCGAGTTCGGTGTCGTCGTCCCGGTGCAACCAACCTGAGCCATAATAGTTCTGAATCACATTGGCTTTTAGAGTTAATAAACCCGTGGTTGAGTCCATATTGTCAGATGGTCACATGAGCGTTCGAAATTATAACGGTGGTTCGAGATTGCCCGGGTGGGGCACAGACCGTCGATTACGTTCACGAATGGGGAACGAGGTCGATCTGTTCTATTTCCTTCGTAGTGGCATACTGACGCGTTGAAGGGTACGAATGTTGTATTTGAGAGTACTTAGGGGAGTCCATGACGCCTGAAGAAATCCTTGCGCGGCCAGCGAAGATACTTTCGCAAAGCGACCGCGAATGCTACTTCGAACATGGCTACGTCGGAGCGCTATCTGTAGTCTCGGGAACGTGGCTTGAGCGCATTCAAGCATGTTCGGAACGCTACGTTGATGAGAGTCGCACTGTAAGTGGCGCCGATAAAAGATTCGATCTTGAGCCAGACCATACGGCTGAAAAACCGAGGATACGACGGCTAAATTCGCCCGTGGATGTGGATGACCTTTTTTGGGAATTTGCGTCTACTGGACCTTTTGTAGATATCGCTGAGGACTTGCTTGGATCGGACATTAAGTTTCACCACTCCAAACTCAACTACAAGTGGTCCGGCGGTGGCGAAGAAGTTAAATGGCACCAAGATATTCAATTTTGGCCGCACACGAACTATGACGTGCTGACGGTGGGCGTGTATTTGGAGGATGTTGCTGCCGATATGGCCCCGATGGGTGTCATTCCTGGGAGCCACCAGGGGCCACTTTACGACTTATACGATCACGACAACGAGTGGACGGGGCACATCCGGAGCGAAGATGTCCCAGGTGTCGGGGCCGAAACGGCGCGTTACATTGACGGACCTGCGGGAACCATCACGGTGCATAATTGTCGCTCTATCCACGGGTCGCCACCGAATTGGAGTGATCGCCCAAGACCGCTATTTCTCTGTGCGTATTCGGCGGGCGATGCGTTGCCCATCACTGACCTCGTTGCAAGGGGTCAACACGGTGATGAAGTTGTAAGAGGCAGTCGGGCTCGTTGGGCGCGTTTTGACCCTCGACCAGTTCTGATGCCGCCGGATTGGAGCCGGATCGGTCACAAATCCATTTTCCAACACCAGCAGGCTGAACAGACTCAAGGGATGTAACGGTACACCGCAGGCCGTTCGCAGGCCTAGCGCTCGCGCTAGTCTCTCGGAATCACGCGCACGGAATCGTTACGAACCAACTCAAGGCTCCGTTGTCTTTCGTTCTGTTTGGC
>CAXDSX010000060.1:0-11616 GCA_963992075.1 uncultured Pseudomonadales bacterium
TTTTAATGATACGTCGACCACCGAGATCTACACCTCTCTATTCGTCGGCAGCGTCAGATGTGTATAAGAGACAGTTCGTATCCTGCTCAATCATCCGCCGCTGGCTCAAGAGATTGCTAATACCCTCACCAGTCTACTTTTTGAGGACAACGTTCTAGATCCTCGGCTACGCGAACTTCTCATCATGCGAATCGCCTGGATTAAGGGGTCGGATTACGAATGGACACAGCACTGGCGCGTCGCACGCGGACTCGATATTCCTCGGGACGATCTTTTGGCCGTTCAAAACTGGGAAAACGCACCCCACTTATCCGACGCTGACCGAGCGGTCTTGCAGGCGACTGACGATTGTCTGGACCTTGGCTACATCCAACCGAGTACCTGGAAGTCAATTAAAGTTCACTTAACGACCGTCGCCGAGCAAATCGAACTCGTCATTGCCATCGGTAACTGGATGCAGTTCGCCCAGTTACTCAGGAGTCTCAATGTTCCTCTCGAAGACGGCGTGAGATCTTGGCCTCCTTCGGGAGAAAGCCCGCAGCCTTAAGTTCCGACGCTCACGAGCCACCAAGTTTCAGCAGGCGCTGTCCTACAAGAGCTGCGGAAGCCGTTGTCGAATTTACGACGAACTACGGTACTCTTCGTTTTGAGGAACAAACATGAATTATCGGATCATTTCGGCCGACTGCCACATCGACCTTCCATGGCTCCCTGAAGACCTTTTTACCAACGAGGCAGCCAGCCGCTTCAAAGATCGAATGCCCTTCGTTTCGGAGACCGAAAAGGGTCGATTCTGGGTGTCTCGAAACGGCGCTCAGTTCGGATTGCAAAACGGCATGGGGTCGGCCGGTCGAAAATATGTCCCCGGTCAGATTCACCGCTCGGATCGGATGGCTGACCAAGGCCTTTATAGCGACGGTGCACTGGGTATTCCCCGACTCACGGACCCGATGTTACGCATCAAGGACCAAGATCTCGATGGCGTGCAAGCGGAAGTCATTTATGGCGTCCTCGGGGCCTCGACCCGTCTCAACGATGACGACGCAGCTTCCGAGCTATTGCGTATTTATAACGAGTGGTTAGCAACGTTCTGCGATGCGGCTCCGGACAGGTTCGCAGGTTTGGCGAGTATTCCAAGCCACGATGTTACTGCCGCACTTACCGAAGTCGCTCGCGTGGCCAATCGTGGGGTACTACGAGGCATTGAAGTAGCGAATACACACGACATGGCCCCACTCTTTGACACATCCTGGGGGCCTCTTTGGGCGATGGCCGAAGAAGCAGGTCTTCCTGTCCACTATCACACGATTGGTCCACGTATCGACTATCACTTTGACGAATTAGGCCCATTGCAAAAACGCCAAGCGTTCGCCGTTCACATTACGAGCTTCCAGCTCGCCATGGCAAAAATCATCATGGAGATCATTTACGGCGGGGTCTTGGAAGCACACCCGAAACTTAAGATCGTGATCGGCGAAAGTGGTATTGGTTGGATTCCTTACATCCTCGAACACATGGATCTTGAATGGGAGGATCAATTTAAAGACCTCACCCTAACCATGAGACCGTCCGAATATTGGAAGCGACAATGCTTTGCGACTTACCAGAGCGACCCCATCGGACTTCGCCTGCTCGACATACTGGGTGAGGACAATGTCATGTGGGGTAGTGATTTCCCACATCCTGACGGCGTTTGGCCCGATTCCCAAGATTTCATCGAACGTGAATTTGCCGACGTTCCCCTCGCGATAAAAGAAAAGATCATCTGCAGTAACGCCGCCATGCTCTACGGGTTCAACGCTTGAATCGAGTACTGCACCGGGGTCAGTACATCGCCTATCAACGTTTCGAAGGATTACAGCAACCTGTATCGACCGTTTTGCTGCAGCACGGTCTTCTTAGCCAGAGAAAGTCATGGCTCGACGTCGGGTACGTCGAGGCCCTAAAAGCAAACTTCAACGTCATTACCGTCGATTCGTTAGGGCACGGTGACAGTGACAAACCGAGTGACCCAAAGCTCTACGAGCGTAGTCAGCGAGCCGGACATATTGCCGCCGTGCTTGACGCCGAATCAATCGAGTCCGTCCACTACATCGGGTATTCGATGGGTGGTTGGATCGGAACGGGGATGGCTTTGTACCATCCCGACCGACTCGCATCCCTGACGCTTGGCGGCTGGGACCCTATCGGCGGGCTCTCCGCCGTACCTGCATCAGGCACGTTTAACGATTTGCTGGAACGCGCGCAAGATTCGGTGCCCACCTTGACGACATGGGTAACCAAGAACGTGTTGCCTGGCCTCGAAGCATGCTGGAAGGCATTACAGGAAACGCAAGGTTCTGAAGCCGCGCTCTCTTGTCTCAATGTCCCGGTACTCCTCTGGTCCGGCGTAGCAGACGGCTGCTTAGACGCCCTCCAACGTCTTCAAGCACGGTATCCAGAGTATCGACTATTAACCGTGCCTGGGGATCATGTCGCAGCACGTATGGTTCACACGAGAGAAAGTATCGAAGGCCTTCTTAACTTTCTCGAACTCGCCGATAACTAGGGGTTATCCAATACGCGCTCATGGGCTTCGACGGAAGGCGGTGCCATAAGTCGAAGTTGTTGTTCGGTGGCATCCGGATACGCCGACAGATCGAAGGATCTCTTGCGCCACGTCGAATGCGGCGGGCTGTATTTGTATAACAACGTCCGCCGCTCGTGATCCGCGGTCCACCTCGCCGTGCCATGAATAAGAGCTTCCGTAAAAATTAATACGTCGCCCGCTAACAATTCGGGTTGGACCACGTAATCCGTCGTTCTGTCAAAGCGGCGAACATCGTCCGGTAGCGCTTTGAGAAAATTGGTTTTGTGGCTTCCGGGTACGCAAACGAAACCACCATCGCCAGGCCGTGCATCCGTCAACGCCCATGTAGCTACGGTCAACCCATTACGCATAACTCCGTCGCTGTAGTGATACCAATGGTCGGTCTCAAAGATTCTCGGTCCCCCGTGAAGGCTATTACGGACAGCCCCCGCCTTCATGAATATGCAGTAGTCGTGGTCGATACGTAGGCGACTCCCGATCAATTCGATCAAGTAAGGCAACACTTTAGGATGATCGATTAGGTTGAGAAAACTCGGATGCCAGCGAGAAATGTCCTCCGTTCGGCGAAAGAGTTCATCATCGCCTTGTTCCGGCCACACTGAATCAGCAAGCAACGAAAGTTCCTTGCATTCTTCCTGTGAGAGAACGCTTCTAATGACGAGGAAGCCATGAAGATCGAACCGAAATTTTTCCTCATCTGTCATGACACCCATGCGACGCCTTAATGCGTTTGATGAGACGGTTCGGATCGCTTTCTCAACACCAGCGAGTGGATAGACCGAGTCATGCTCGTGGTTCCATGATGGTGACAGTTCCCTGCGCGATCGCCGCTACACGCCCCTCGTTGAGCACGTCAATACGCACCACTGCTTGGGTCCGTCCGAACGTCTGGATGGAGGCATAACCGTCGACGATACCACGGCTCACGGGGCGCGTGAGATTGATCTTGAATTCCGTTGTCGCGGCCCATTGCCCTTTTTTCATTACCGGATAACAAACGGTGCCCAGCAGATGATCACAAAACGCCGACAAAACGCCCCCGTGCATGTTGCCAAACGACGTGAGTAACTCCTCACGTACTTCAAGTCTTCCCTGCATTGTGCCTGGACCAACATCCACTGTTTCAAACCCAAGATAGCCATGCAACCCGCCTGCGGTCGAGTCGTTGTCCATAAACGACCGAGCGACCTTCTCGTTGAACTCGAATGTGGGTCGAGTATCCGGCGAATCTGTCATACGGGTCGTCCTCCAGTTAGGTCTCTTTAGCCAGTCTACATGACCCTCAGACAGGGGGAATCAGGCAGGAATGGATGGATTCATCGCCTTCAATTTCCCGCGCCAACGTCCGAATAGCTAATTCCGCATCGGCCAGTGGGAACTCGTGCGTGTGCATCAGGGTGAAATCAATGCGCCCGGACTCGATTAGCTTAATCGCTCGGTCGTACCCCGACGACGTCACTCCAATCGCACCCTTGATGGTTATTTCTTTCATGACAATGAGGTCACTGACGAACTGTTCAACTGGCTTGAATCCTTTCACGCCGGCCAGAACGATAGTCCCGCCGGGTCGAACCATGGAAAGCGCGTCGGTCACCGGTTGTGTCGCATACGAACTGACATCGATCACGACATCGGCGCCGCTACCGTCGGTGAGTTCCTTCACACGTCGCACGGCATCCTCGTTATCGACGTCTACGGTGTAATCGGCGCCGTATAACGTCGCGACTTCGAGTTTACGAGCGTCCTCAGCAAGTCCCGTCACGATGATCGTTCCTGCACCCGCCTCCCGACAGGCAATCACGCTTGCTAACCCTCGCTGCCCTGGTCCCAGGATGACAACGGTGTCCCCAACACCCGTCTCCGGAATTTCCACCGCCCAACGAAAACCGGCACCTAACGGGTTGAAAATAACCGCCGTCTCTGCCGGCAACGCCGCGTCCATTCGATGAACAATCGAGTTCGGGTGCAAGTACATGTATTGCGAGTAACCACCCCACAGACCGGGTGCCTCGGTAAGCGGGATGAACGAGTAAATTCGCCGGTTATCACATAAATGGTACGCGCCACCCAAGCACGGGTCACAGTGACGACAAGACAGCATTGTCTCAATTGCGACTCGATCACCGACGTCAACCCCCCAACGAGCCGCCGCGACATCACCGATTCGTGCGATCTTCCCAAGGGGCTCGTGACCCGGGATCACCGGAAAAGGTGTTCTGAGGACGCCCTCAAATTGTTCGTAATCGCTACCGCAAATACCGCAAGCTTCTAGCTCAAGAATCGCACTATCCGCATCGATGTCGGGGATCGGTATGTCTCTCGCTTCGAGCTCGCGAGGCCCAACTTGAACCATCGCGAAGGAAGATTTAGGAATGTTCATTTACCCACCCACCGCGGTTCCCGTTTTTCAGCAAACGCTCGTGGACCTTCCAAGGTATCTGCACTTTGTTGGCGCTTCCTCTCCCATTCGTATTCGTTGTAAAAAGCCTGTGGCAACGCCATATCGAGACCGCGCATCGCAGCTTCTTTTGTTGCCCTAACGGAGAGGGGGGCGCAACGCAGGATGTCCTCGATCCAGCCATTTACAGCCAAATCCAAACCGTCGAGTGAGACCACTTGATTAACTAAACCAAGCTCGTACGCCCGTGCCGCCGTCATGTGTCGTCCCGTCAACAAATGACCCATCGCAGGTTTGAGTCCGATCTGTCGCGGCAGACGATGCACGCCAACGGCTCCCGCTATCAGACCTCGACGAGGTTCTGGCAGACCAAACTCTGCATGTTCCGCGGCGACGATGATGTCACATGCCATCGCCAATTCGAGCCCGCCGCCTAAGGCGAAACCGTTCACCCGTGCGATCACGGGTTTGGCGAAATGCCAACGCTCAGTCAGCGATCGCGTCTCAATATTCTTCTGAGCCCAGTCAGCACGTTGTTCGGTCGTCGCGTCTCGTTCTCGCGCCCGGTGCTTTAGATCGGCTCCGGCACAAAACGCTCTGTCCCCTGAACCCGTGACGACCGCGAGCCATATATCGTCGTTATTTTCTACTTCATCGAAGTGTTGCGAAAGCTCCCAACGCAGATCCGGATTGAGAGAGTTTAAGGATTCCGGTCGATCCAACGTAATTCGTGCAACGTGCCCTTCTAACTCAAACTGGCTAACTTCCACGATCTATTCCCCTTATGAGCTCGTGATAGGCTCCACAGCCTACGAGTAAGCGGGATGTCGGGCAAATGCCAGCAAATTCACCGCGCATCAATCTGCTGGAAGGCGTGCGCATACTGGATTTCACACACGTGCATGCCGGTCCACTGTGCACGTATCAACTCGCCCTGATGGGTGCGGACGTTATTAAAGTCGAAGCACCGGGAGCAGGTGATCAAATGCGATCCATGGGCGAACAGCTCGCCCCAGGAATGTCACCCGGTTTCCTTGGCCAAAACGCGAACAAGCGTTCCATCGCTTTAGACCTGAAAACTGATGACGGGGTTAAAGTCGTACGCCGACTGATGGGTGACGCCGATGTGATCGTGATCAACATGCGTCCAGGGACCGCGGATCGGTTAGGCATCGGGTACGAATCCGCTCAGAGCGCTAATTCATCGGTGATTTATTGTGCGATCTCGGGCTACGGACAGTCGGGTCCTGAAGCGGATCGAGCCGCGATGGACCATTTAATCCAGGGTGAATCCGGCATGTTCTTGGCAACAGGAACCGAGACCCAACCCGTTCGAGTAGGTTTCGCCATCGCGGACGCCGGTACAGCAGTCATCGCAAGTTCGGCCATTCTCGGCGCGCTGGTCCGCCGAGGTCGTGAGGGTCCAGGAGCCTTCTTGGATGTTTCAATGCTTGAGTCTTGCATGGCGCTGATGGGGCTCAATTACTACAACTTTTTTGCCACGGGCAAGGTCGGCCCAAGGGTCGGTCCCAATCCGTTAGCCCAAATCGGGTCCGCCGGTACCTGGCAAACTAAGGACGGGGTTCTGTTGGTTAATGCCAACAATCAACGCTTGTTCGAACGAATGGCCCGCGCACTGGGTTGCGACGACTTACTGGAAGACGATCGCTTTCGTGACATCAACGCATCAAGGAAACACCGTGATGAGCTGCGCACCATTTTCGGGGAGATATTCTCGACTAATACGGCAAGTCACTGGGACGATGTCCTTCGCAAGGCAGGTGTTCCGTCGGGACAATTGAAGAGTCCAGAAGACGTCGTGCAACACCCGCAGCTGCAGTTTCGAAAAACTCTAACAAGCATGAGCAACGTGCCTGGCATGGACGACGCGCTAACGTTCTTAGGTGCTGGATTTACCGTTGACGACTCACCCACGGTCCCGACAGCCATACCACCAACACTTGGTCGTGATAGCGACGAAATTTTGACGGAGACGGGCATTTCAACTTCCGAAATTAAGCGTCTACGGCAAATCGGTGTGGTCGGATGACGCGCGTGGTCGTTGTGGGGGGAGGCAACGCTGCGCTATGCGCGGCAATCAGTGCCCGTGAGCAAGGCGCCGAAGTCGTCCTGTTAGAACGCGCATCATACGATTTACGAGGAGGGAACTCGCGCTTCACCGCGGGTGCAATGCGAACCGTGTACGACGGCATCGACGACCTCAAGAAAATCATGCCCGACCTAACCCAATCCGAAATCGAGCGCACCGAATTCGGAACTTATACACGTGAGGATTTCTACGACGATCTGGGGAGAGTCACCAACTATCGGATCGATCCCGACCTCGCCGAAACGTTGGTGGAAGAAAGCTATGGAACATTGGCCTGGATGCGAAAACACGGCATACGGTTTCTGCCACTCTACGGTCGCCAATCGTTTGAGATTGAGGGGACCGTACGATTTTGGGGCGGTCTAACCGTGGAAGCTTGGGGCGGCGGTCCTGGTTTGGTCGATGGGCTGACCGAGATCGCAAAAAAAATCGGCGTGTCGATTCAATATCAAGCACGGGCAAGCCGATTGTTAACCGATTCGGGAAGCATCTGCGGCGTCGAAGTTGACGACACCTTGGTCGCTGCCGATGCAGTGGTATTAGCGTGCGGGGGATTCGAATCCAATCCCGCATGGAGGACACGATACTTGGGCCCAGGTTGGGATTTAGCGCCCGTTCGAGGCACTCGGTTTAACACCGGCGACGGTATCAAAATGGCTACGGACATTGGCGCGGCCACGCGCGGCCACTGGTCCGGTTGTCACGCTGTTAGCTGGGATCTTAACGCGCCGGAATTTGGCGATATTGAGGTAGGCGATAATTTCCAAAAACATTCTTACCCTCTAGGCATCATGGTTAATGCGCGGGGCCAACGATTCGTGGACGAGGGGGCTGATTTCCGTAACTACACTTACGCGCGTTACGGACGCGAAATCCTGGAACAGCCCGGACAATTCGCGTATCAGATTTTTGACCAAAAAGTACGGCACCTGCTTAGGGATGAGTACCGAATAAAGCAAGTGACCCGTATACAAGCCGACACCCTAAGCGGATTAGCGCAACGCATGGAGACTGTGGATACTGAGAACTTCTTGAACTGCGTATCCGCCTACAACGCCGCGTGCAACGTCGAAACGCCATTTGATCCATCGGTAAAAGACGGTCTTTGCACGCAAGGCCTTTCAGTTCCTAAATCCAATTGGGCCAATCCCATCGATACCCCACCCTTTGAGGCATACGGTGTGACTTGTGGCATAACGTTCACGTTCGGAGGCCTCCATGTTGATCCCGAAGCTCGGGTCATCGACGAAGCTGGAAGCCCTATTCAAGGTCTTTACGCGGCCGGAGAAATTGTTGGTGGCTTGTTTTACTTTAACTATCCCGGCGGTACGGGTCTGACTTCGGGTTCAGTGTTTGGACGGCTCGCCGGTCGCAACGCGGCTAACTAATCCAACCCGCAAGGCACTTTACGTTGGATTCATCGATAAGCACTCAAGCTTTCGTTCATGGCTTGAGTTCCATCTTCGCCTAACCACGCAGACAAAATACCCTTCAAACCCATAGTCAGAGCGATCGGTTCCTCGAACATGAGATGGTGATGCGTCTGTGGGACGTTGAATGAGGGCAATTTTCCCTGGGTCATCTCAGCCATGAAAGGTGCTGATTGCGCGCCCTCGTCACCGCTTGTTTCACCGAGAATTACCGCTGAACGACACCGCATTTGAGCAAATTTTTGGTGCTGGTCTGGACCCATCTCCAAGTGATCAAACATAGTCGGGTCGAATTTCCACGTCCAACCACCCTCCACTCTTCTGAGCGAATGCTTGGCAACATGTTCCAACACACACTCGTGCTCGGTAGGTTGCTCGGGTAGTAAGCGGAATCGGCTAAGCGCCGTGTCTAAGTCCGTGTATACGCGCGTCGTTCGCGGTCCCAATGCTTCTCGTTGAGCTCGGAGTCCCCACTCGTTGTACGTCTCGGGAGGCGCAACTGTATAGTCCACCAATACCACACCGCCCAATTGCGATCCGTATCGACTGCCCGCTTCAAGCGCGACGAACCCTCCAAAGCTATGACCGACAACGAACGGGCGCGGTTGTTGGATTGCCTCGTCGATAACGGCCCTAACTTCTGCAGCATACGCGGCGCCGTTGTATTCGGATCGCCAGTCGCTATCGCCATTGCCCGATAGATCTAGCGCCACGACTCGAAATTGATCAGCTAGAAAAGGCGCTACAAAACGCCACCACTCAAGATGAGCATTGCTCCCGTGGATCAGCACAATACCCGGCCGGCTGACGTCCCCCCAACAGGCATAATGGATATTCACGCCATCGACCTTGACCGAAGAACTTTCACTCGGAGTATTTAGGGCACGCGCAAACCAAGCGGGTTCGCGCCCTAGTAATGCTTTGCTCATGTACATGTCCCAATTCGACGGCAGAAAAACCCAGCGCCGGTTTAATAGTCCAACTTCGGATCGCAGACGGACAATTGGCGGGTTTAGCTCGCCAGCATAACAATTCGTAGATATTCACGCATTTACCATGGAACTCAGTTGGGCGACTAAGTACTCTTTTTCGCTCTGTAGAACGTTATTCTTTCCTCAGACGTACAAGTCTTAAACGTTCAAGGCTTGAATCCGCGTCGTACCGGTAGTCGTTTCTCGAATGGAATGAGCTAAAGGGGCTCATCGAACTCCCGGACAAGCCGCAGCGACTCCCACAAGCGGCAGCTAGGACACTGCCAAAACAGCAAGCGTCCGGAAAATCCGCAATTCTGACAACGATATTTTGGACGTGAAGAAACTATGGACTCTGTATACGTTCGAAGCCGTCGCATGTCCGATAAAGGTACATCCTCATCCGCCAATTCACATTCCGCGATATAGCGACTAAATCCAGATAGTGACGGCCGTCTGGCCAGCTGTGAACCTAAGAACTTCATGGCAGATTTGGATCCATCCTGGTCTGCTTTCAGGTTTGCCAGTTCATCCACCAAACGTGCCTCCGGATGTTCCTCAATAGCATGCTCTACGAATGTAACGTACTCGGCATCCGCACCCAGCGGTTTACTTGCGTCTTTGAACAATTCCAACGTTTCTGAAGCCAGTTCCGGTCGAATCGCTTGAGCGTCCGCCAAACATTGAAGCGACTTGCGATATTCTTTCGATTCAAATTCAACCCGTGCCAACGTCAACGCAACTCGGAAACAGTGTTGATAGCCCATAGCACGCTCAACAAAAACGCGAGCTTGCCTCAACTCGCCTGCTATCAACGCTTCATCGCATCGCTCGCACAAGAAATGAGCCAGCGCCATACGCACGCTACCGTCATCGCCATCAAGAAGTTTTTGCCCAATTTCCTCGGCTTGTTTCCAGTCACGCTCGCGCTGATAAATTTCGAGTAAATGACCCAGAGCCGTCCGGCGAACCTCTGCTTTGTGAACAAGATCATCAAGCAAATGCTCTGCCCTATCATGCAATCCGGCTTGTAAATAGTCGCGAGCCAATTCGAGCTCGGCTTGAACTTTATTTTCTCGTGTGAGGTCCTTCCGAGCCAACACATTCTGGTGAATACGTATGGCCTTGTCGACCTCGCCACGCCGACGCACCAAGGTACCCAGCGCTAGGTGCGTATCGATGGTTTCATCATCGACTGGTAATGCCTTAATGAACGTTTCTACGGCTAGATCCGGCCGTTCGTTAAGCAGGTGATTTAGTCCTTGGAAGTAATCACGCGCCGGTATGGGCCCTGTCGGACCATCGGCTTTCGAGGCCAAGAATCGGCCGATCACCACGCCAACAACCGACGAGACGACTATCGCAAAAAGAATTATCCCGAGACTTTCCAGCGCGTTTCCCTCGTTTCGGAACGAACTCCAAACGCGAAACCTTCGTCTAACACGTCACGTACGTCCAAGCGTTATTCTCTAAATCGGCCGTATTACACTACGTGAGAACTGAATCTTTCTGCAAATTAGACGATTCTTTACGATCGGCTGCACGATCCTTTCTGAACTTTCTTTCACGACTTTTCGCCCGGAAGAATACCCCGATCGCCACAAGCAAACCCAATAATAGGCCAGAGAAAAAGGTCATCGCCAACCAAATGAACAACGGAAGTTGAGGCGACTGAAATTCGAAAAGCGATAGCGAAACAACTGACGCGTTTTCAATCGCAAACGCCACCGCGAGCCCTGCAATAGCAATACCCAACACGATCAACAGTATTTTTGTCACGCGCTACCCAACTCGCAATCGGCCTATCGGTCTAGTTGGGAGGGGAAATTTGAACCCATACCAAGAAAAACGTTTATAGACTGTTCCGTAACGACGTTTCGTCGAGCGCCCCATTTACTCGGTCCCGCAGCTCTTTTCCGGGCTTGAAATGCGGTACATATTTGGCAATCAGACCCACCGATTCGCCTGTTTTTGGATTGCGACCAATGCGGGGGGCACGGTAGTGCAACGAAAAACTCCCAAAGCCGCGAATTTCAATTCTCGCTCCGGTCGATAGCGTCGACGACATGTGTTCCAACATCTCCTTCCTGTCTCTTATACACATCTCCGAGCCCACG
>CAXDSX010000061.1:0-11548 GCA_963992075.1 uncultured Pseudomonadales bacterium
ATACGAGATCAGCCTCGGTCTCGTGGGCTCGGAGATGTGTATAAGAGACAGCTCTCGTACGGCCCGATACAGCGTCGAGTAGGCGGCGATCTTGTCTGCCGTGATGTCATCCCCCCAGTATCGCGATCGGTTCAACCGTATATACCAGTTGGTCAAGTCCTCGATGAAATCAAATAGTTTGGGGACCACGTTATACAGACGATACTGTTCCATCTCGTCTCGGATTCCAGCTTTCAGAGTCTGCAGTTTGGAAAGGATCCATTGGTCGAGGATATTGCTTCCGATGTAATCGCCTTTATCCGGTGTCCAATGATCAATGGATGCATACGTCTGAAGAAACGCAAAGGCGTTGTACCACGGCAGCAGGGCTCTTCGAGCCATATCCCGAACGCCGCTATCCGCAAAACGTTGTTCTTCGCCTCGAACCAATCCCGAATTGATGAGGTAAAGCCGTAAAGCGTCGGCGCCGTACGTCTCCATGAGATCCCCGGGAGGCGTGTAATTTTGTTGGCTTTTCGACATCTTCTTGCCATCTTCGGCCATCACCATGCCGTTCACGATTACATTGCGGAAAGCGGGTTTTTCGTACAGCGCGGCCGCGAGTACCGTCAGTGTATAAAACCACCCCCGAGTTTGATCCAGCCCCTCAGCAATAAACTCGGCCGGAAATCCTTGCTCAAAAACTTTTTCGTTCTCGAACGGGTAGTGCAACTGGGCGTACGGCATTGAGCCCGACTCGAACCAACAATCAAGTACCTCTTCGATCCGTCGATAAACGCCCTCCTCGCCATCAACTTTAAACTCCAAGGGATCAACGAATTCACGATGCAGATCCTCAACCCGCTCCCCACTAAGTTGTTCCAGCTCGTCGATCGAACCAACACAGATTCGATTGCCTGAAATCTCGTTTTCCCATATCGGGAGCGGCGTTCCCCATACGCGGTTGCGGGAAATGGCCCAGTCGTTTGCCGATTCCAGCCAAAGCCCAAATCGACCGTCCTTAATGTGACCAGGCACCCACAGAATTTGCTCGTTTGCAGCAGCCAAGTCACCGAGAAAATCGGTTACCCGCACGAACCAGGACGGCACGGCTCGATAGATTAGCGGGGTATCGGATCGATAGCAGAACGGGTAACTGTGCTGGATCGTTTCGTGATCCCATAACGCATCCGACTCCTTAAGGAACTGAATAATGTCCCTGTCGGCATCCTTCACTCGCGTACCCGCGAAATCGGTCACCTCGTCCGTGAATCGTCCGCCCATCGTGACCGGACAAGCGAATGCGTCAATGCCGTTGGCCTGGAGCACTCGATAATCGTCCTCGCCAAACGCTGGGGCTTGATGAACGATCCCCGTGCCCTCATCCGTGGTCACGTAATCATCCGCCACCACCACGAACGCCCCCCGCCCAGACTCTTCCACGAAATAGTCGAACAGCGGTAAGTATTTCTTGCCCTCGAGGTCAGATCCTTTTAGGCGGGTTTCAACGGTCAACTCGTGCCCATCGCTATATTCTGGAAGGCGTGCTTCCGCGAGGTAAATGCGTCGACCCGATTCCCCATCGATCACACACACGTAATCGATGTCTGCGCCCACACATAAGGCAAGGTTCGACGGTAATGTCCACGGGGTCGTCGTCCATGCCGCGATATACGCATCGTCATCGGCGAGTCGAAATAGCACCGTAACTGCAGGGTCTTGCACGTCTTTGTAATTGGACGTTGCTTCGAAGTTTGCAAGCACAGTCTCGAGCGCCGTAGAAACCGGCATCACTTTCTGACCTTGGTAAATTAAGCCTTTATCCCACAGCCTCTTCACGACCCACCAGACGGATTCCATATACCAGGCGTCCATGGTCTTGTAGTCATTGTCGAAGTCGACCCAGCGTCCAATGCGCGTGATAATGGCGCGCCACTGATCAACGTACTTTTCGACGATGCCCCGACACTCAGCGTTGTAACCCGCAACCCCGAGTTTCTCTATCGCTTCCTGCGCCGATATACCGAGTTGTTTATCGATTTCGTGTTCGATGGGCAGTCCGTGGCAATCCCAACCAAAACGGCGTAATACATACCGCCCTCTCATGGTCCAGTAGCGCGGCACAACGTCCTTGATGATGGAAGCCAGTAAATTTCCGTGGTGCGGCAGACCCGTAGCAAACGGGGGACCGTCATAAAAAATATAAGGCTTTTTGTCCTTCGTAAATTCCAACGATTTTTCGAACACCCTTTCTTCTTCCCAGAGAGAAAGGATCTCGTGCTCCATCTTCACGAAGGGGAAAGACGCTGAATGTTCGGCCGACTCTGCCATGCTTGCCGCTCCGTGACGTTGAGCACTCATGTCCAAGGTTCGCGCCGCGGTTCGGCAACTTACCCGTGGCCCAGACGTCCAACCCTATGATGGATGGGCCTTGGGGTAGACAGAAAGCTACGTCACCGTACATTTCTGAATACCATAACGGCGCGCATTCTAGCCGGGGATAAATTGCAATCCAACTTGTGCGCGTCTAGTGTCGTCGGTCCAAACGCGGAAGGGCTAACACATGAAATTAGGAATCGTCTTTCCACACAACGAAATGGGTAACGATCCGGGCGCAATTAAAGCCTACGCACAAGGTGCCGAAGCAATGGGCGCGGACCACATGCTGATCTATGACCATGTCCTCGGCGCCGATCCGGATCGACCCGGCGGATGGACGGGTCCGTACGACAAAGACGTTGCTTTCCATGAACCTTTTACCGTTTTCTCGTTCATGGCAGCGATAACCGAAAAAATCGAGTTTGCCACGTCCGTCCTGATCCTACCGCAGCGCCAAACTGCACTCGTCGCCAAACAAGCCGCGGAACTCGCAATTTTGTCTAACTACCGCTTCCGGTTGGGCATAGGTACGGGTTGGAACGAGGTGGAATACGAAGCTCTAAATATTCCCTTCGTCGCTCGAGGCAAGCGGCAAGCCGAACAGATCGAATTACTCCGTGATCTTTGGGAATCCGACAATCTAACCTTTAATGGAGATTTTCATACGGTGACGCAAGCCAGCATCCTACCTAGGCCCGCGCATCCCATTCCCATTTGGTTTGGTGGCATCGCCCCTGCGTTGCTGTCACGGTGTGCACGCATGGGACAAGGTTGGTTCCCGCTCGGGGGACCAAACGAAGCGTCTGCAACCGCCATCGCAACTATCAAAAAGAAGCGCGAAGAGGCTGGCCTGCCATGGAACGGCTTCGGCATCCAGGCGCAGGCCCAATTTGCCGGAGGCACTCCTGAACGTTGGCGAAAGCATGCTGACCGTTGGCGAGATCTGGGCTGCACCCATATGGCCGTCGCTACACACAATGCTGGCAATCAAACCGTCGACGATCACCTTGCCGCGGCTCAACAGTATTTCGATGCCGTTAATGCGTCGTAAGACGATTGACATCGATCCTCTCGTGATCGCGATACAGCAATGGTCGGGTTGAAAGGTCGCCGTGTCTGGGTGACCGGCGGTGGTCGCGGAATTGGCCGCGCTATCGCCCTATCGATGGCGCGTCAACAGGCCGATGTAGCGGTCAGTGCGCGTACAAAAACCGAAATCGACAGTGTTGCTAATGAAATACGATCGTTGGGCGTCAACGCGGCAGCTGTGGTTTGCGATGTCATGTCACTCGACGCGATCGGGAAATGCCTCGAAGCCATCAGACGCGACCTCGGCGAAATCGATGTACTCGTCAACAATGCGGGTGGCGGAATCAGTCTTGGCGATACCGAAGGACTCTCAAAAGAGCAGATTGACGAACGGTTGTTCGTAGCCAACGTCGACCTCAACTTATTTTCGGCCTATCGAGCGAGTCGAGCAGTGCTTCCGTCCATGATCGAAAGCGGCCACGGCCGCATCATTAATATCGGCTCGGGTTACGCAAAGCGTTCCGGTGGACATCCGGCGTATACGGCCGCAAAACACGGTCTTATCGGACTCACTCGGGCAATGGCAGCGGACGTTGCAGAACAAGGCGTTACCGTCAATTGCTTGTGTCCGGGCTGGACAAATACACAACTTGTCGATCTTGAAGCCATGGCGTCGATGAGCCACACCTCGGTCGATGAAGAGAGAACACGAATTGCATCGGAAAACCTACAAAAGCGAATACTTGAGCCAGAAGAATTGGGTCCGATGGCGGCTTTGCTTGCCGCCGACGAATCAACGGGAATTACGGGTCAAGTGATCAGCGTGGACGGCGGCTACAAGGTTTAGTGAACAGTAACGGCTCGACATTCGGAGCCCGCCTAGGTTAACGAACAAGCCTCCGCGGTATCATCGTAGAAGATGTCCGTTCCGTTGCCCCATCCCGCCACCTTTCGCTGGTACCTATCTGGATCAAGCCTTTGGATGACGGCAATCAGCCTCCACGGCTTACTCATTGCGTGGATATTCGTTGGCATCCTCGAGACTCCCGCTGGCACTTATGCCTGGATTCGATTTTTCATGGAACTGGCACCTCTCGCGGTGTTGTTGCTCGGTGGCCTCTGGGCCGACAGAACCGACGCGCGCAACCTGATCCTTTCCTTAACTCTATTTGCCGTTGTCCTACCACTTCTCCTCATCCCCTTCTCGGATTCGATCACCTTGCAAGTCGCGTGTCTCTTTGGATTGAGTATGGCCTTACTACAAGCCCTCAGTGACCCAGCTCGCCAATCGATCATCAATCGTGTCACCCGTTTCGACATTCAGCGAACCGTCACCGTCACAACCGTGATAACAACGTTGGCCGGCCTCTTGGGCGTTTGGATCGGAGGTGAGTTGGAAACGATCGGAATCCGACAAATCCTCGTCATTCAGGCTGTCGTGATAGCGACCTCCGCCTCGGCCTTCGCTAGACTTCCCGCACTACCGCCGGCTCTACGCGCCGAAGATCTAGGTGCCAGAAGCCATGGAGTCATCAGCCGTTTATCTCAAAGTTTCGCCGTCTTTTGGAGCTTTCCATTAATACGTAACGTCATTGGACTGAATTTCCTCTCGTCGTTATTTAATGCGGGCGCTTACACCATTGGCGTACCGTACATCGTCACGCAGGTCTACGAAGGAGGTGCCGACTTCTTTGCGGACACGATGATTTGGTTTATGGCAGGAAGCATTGGCTCCACTGCCTTGCTGCTGCTCGTCATGCCGCTATTGCATCCTGGACGCACTTTTATCTGCCTTCAGCTGACGCGGGTCGCTATTCTTGCAGCACTGTGGTTACAGCCGCCTGCTTGGTTGTTTTTCGTCATCATCTTTTTGTGGGGTGTCAACATGGGCATTACCACCACGCTGGTACGAACCGTTGTACAAGAGTTAGCGCCAGAAGCTCATCGCGCAAAGATCCTTTCTATTTTTCTCTTTAGTTTCATGGCCAGCGCACCTCTATCGTCTCTCATGCTTGGTACGCTAGTGGAGTACACGAATCCCATGGCCGCCTTATTGCCTGGGATTCCCATCTCCATCGCGATCTTTGTCCTCGGGTTGTACGCCACAGGTTTGTGGGCCTTCCGATCGCCTTCGTTCAGCAATCCAGATCAATAGATCACCCGTACAAGAGAAACTCCTGCGTATTTGGTATTGCCCATTGGATGCGCCCTCGCCTTGCGACAAGGTCCCTTGATTACTTCGCGGATTCTCGAACCTACCGACCGCTTTGCTACTTGACGATATTGGCGAGTCGTCGAACTTCCTTCGCAACCAGATCCGGTCGTTGCATCGGGATGAAGTGGGTTAGATCCGGGAGATGGATGTCGTGGCCGTGTTCAAACGCACCCGCGAGTTCTGGCCATGTAGGCGATTGCGAAAAATCCATTTCAGTACGGTCGCCTTCACCACGGAACGCACGCATGACGGAAACTGGATGCTTCACCGCCCCAATCGCCTCATCGATTGGGTAGCCCGCGCTCCCCATATAGATGGAGGCTTCGACAACCGGCGGACAGCCCAGTTCGAATCCGTTGAGGGTCGGGACAATTCCATATTTACAATAATCGTGGAGAACATCTTCGCGCCACAGACTGAAAGGATGACGCGATCGGAACCGGTTGAACATCTCGTCCACCGACGACCACTCGTTTCGGCGGCGCGCCACGGGGTGCTCCGATGCATCAGCAAACGGCCGGTCTCGCTCCCAGTTCGCGTAAGCTTCGGGGGGCATGATGACCGGGTCGACCAACAGTAGCGCTTGAAACCTATCTGGCCGCTCAGCGGCTGCCTGCGTCAGACTGTGGCCACCCATTGAATGACCGACACCGACACCACCTGTTATGTCTATTGCCTCAGTAAAGGCAACTACGTCAGCACCGAAAGTACCCCATTCGTATGGACCGACATTATCCGAGCGACCATGGCCTCGCATATCCAAGGCCAAACAGTGATAGCCACTCCCGAGTTCTCGTATGGTTGCATCCCAGCACCGTGCGTGAAAACCGGTCGCGTGAATGAACAGGACGTCGTCCCCCGCCCGGTCACCCCACTCGTAATACGTGACGTTGATTCCTCGAATCGATAAGCTCTTTTCTATCGGTTGCACTGTCCGCCCCTATTTGGCGCTGAAGTCTAGCGCCCTATTGACGGCGTTTCATGGCTGCACGTTCGCCGAATGTATACAATCAAACGATGGAAGATCCCGCAATGAACAGCAACGTCATTTCCAACGATCATGATTTACTGATACTGGTTGACTCTTCCGATAAAGAAATTGGGGAGCTGGACAAGGAAGCTTGCCACGACGGTTCCGGCAAACTTCATCGGGCCATCTCAGTCTTTATCTTTAATCGCGACGATGAATTACTCATCCAACAACGCCACGCACGTAAACGACTGTGGGGCGGGGTGTGGTCGAATAGTTGTTGTTCGCACCCACGCGTTGGCGAAAAAACCGATGTCGCGGCCCGCAGGCGGGTCACGGAAGAACTCGGGTTGGAGACGGAGGTAACTTTTCTTTTTAAGTTCGAATATCGGGCTTCCTACGCCGAGTTAGGAACCGAACACGAACTCTGCTCTGTCTATGCGGGACAGGCTGATTCTGAACCCATCGTCAATACAACCGAAATTCAGTCATGGGAGTGGGTCCCGTCGTCGGAACTCAATCGACGCGTTGAAGAGACGCCAAACAATTTCACACCTTGGCTTCGAATCGAATGGGCGCGGATTAACGCGGAGTTTTCCGAAGAATTGCGCTCGGGTTTTCGACAAACCCCGTGATCCACAACACAATCTCTTACCGCGTCTACGTAACCGCCCGCGGTGGTGATTGAGCTCTCGTAGTCGCTCGCGTCGCACGGTCAAACCAATCGTCTGCACTTTCGTCGTGGTAGGCGCTTATAGTCGCTTTAATTCGCTCGAGCGCATGATCCGGATACTCGACCAACTCTTCCACTAGCGCCGTGGCCTCTGCGACAACGCTTCCCTCCTGCGGGGATGCATGAGCAATACCCATACGGACTAATTCAGCACCATAAAAGCGGCGACCCGTTAAAGTGAGTCTTGCTGCCACGGCCGCGGAGTGCCGAAGACGCAGCCACGCCATGTTGTAAGGTGCGGCCATCCCTTGCCTAACTTCACCCACTTGGAGAAACGATTCACGTCCGACGAGCATCAAGTCCCCAGCCAGCGCAAGAGCCGCTCCACCGTTGATGGCGAACCTTTCGAGCGCTACCACCAACGGTTTTTTCAACTGAAATAGCGCTTTGTGCGTCGTGCGCCAAATATCGCCAAACCGAACCAACCACTCAGGGGGAGGATCCGCGTTGAACTCCTTCAGATCGAGACCCGAACAGAAAGCGCCATCAGCGCCGCGTAACAATACAATTTGAATCTCGGGATCCGACTCTATCTTTCCGAGAGCATCGGACAACCCAAGTCCCAACGGTCCGTTGATCGCATTACGCCGGTCTGGACGGTTAAGGACCAACTCCACCCAACGCCCACGCATCACGATTTCGACTTCCGCCATATGAATCCTGTTAGATGAGCAGCAGCACTAGTCCAAACACGACGGTGGCCGCACCCAACATTTCACTCATACGTACTTTTTCACGAAATATCACCAAAGTAACGAAAAAAGCGAAAAGTAATTCAATCTGGCCGAGGGCACGCACGTAGGCTGCCCGTTCCAGCGTCATCGCAGTAAACCATCCGGCGGACGCCAGCATTCCGGCTAACCCAACCCAAACGCCGCGTTTCCATACGTGGCCAACACGCATCAAGCTGTCCCGATTCCGCAACCATAAATACACACCCATACCCACGGTTTGGATCGTTGTCGCAGCAACCAAGGTGATGGAAGCCCGTACCAAGAAATCGCCGCTAGGCAGCGACAACGCGGCTCCCCGATACAACACCGCAGAGACGCCAAAACCGGCACCCGCCCCAACCCCATACCAAAGTGCTGGTCCTGGCCCTAATTGCAACAAGGCGCGCCAACCGTCTGAAGTCGATAACAGGATAACGCCCAATAGACTGACGAAAATGCCGGTCAACGCGATCGGACTCATACTCTCGCCCAAGATGACCGCAGCAAATAACGCCGCTTGTACCGTCTCTGTTTTAGAGTAGGCGGTACCTACCGCAAAGTTTCGCGTCTGAAAAGACCGAATTAACGACACGGTTCCCAGGATCTGGCAGACCGCGCCGATTAACACGTGGCCGGCAAACCCCCATGAAAGCCCTGGCGGGCGGAATCCCAGCCAAGTCAGTACCGCAAAATACAACCACGCGAACGGTACGGCGTAACAAAAACGAATATAGCTCGCCTCGGTCACGTCCAAGACCGAGGTCAACTGCTGTTGCAACGCGGTGCGCAGGTTTTGCAACAATGCGGCTGCAATCGTTATCGGTACCCAGAGCTCCAACGCGCCTCCCTGTCGTTTCGACGGAGTCTACCAACCGAAATTGGCGCGGTTCATCATAATTCTCGTGCCGTAACGAAAGTTCGGAATACTGTATTAACGAAATGGCGTTGATAAGATGAAGTTCGTTTGAGTAGGTAGTTATAAATAGAAATCGTTTCGACAAACCGTATACTGGTCTGCGTCAGACGATCGTTAAATGAAGGGAAAGAAACATGGACCTTAATGACAGCAATACGCTGCAAAATCTAAAGGATGCTTTCGCCGGGGAATCGCAAGCGAATCGTCGTTATTTGTACTTTGCGGCCAAGGCCGACGTCGAGGGCGAAAATGATGTCGCCGCAGTCTTCCGATCCACGGCCGAAGGAGAGACTGGACACGCACACGGTCACCTCGAATACATGGAAGCGGTCGGCGATCCCGCAACCGGTTTACCCATTGGCACAACCAGCGACAATCTGAAAGCGGCGGTGGCCGGAGAAACCCACGAGTACACGGATATGTACCCTGGTATGGCGGCAACCGCGCGTGACGAGGGATTCGAAGAAATCGCTGACTGGTTCGAAACTTTAGCGAAAGCCGAACGATCGCATGCTAATCGCTTTCAAAAAGCGTTAGACGCGATGGAATAACTGTCCACCAATATTAAAAAAGGGGCCGATCGGCCCCTTTTTTTCTTGATGGAAACGACTATGCCGGTCCGAGAAGGAAACCTCGAAGCACCCAAACGCCAGCCGATCGATTGGCAAAGCGATAACTACGTCGATCCCACAGAAGTCGATGCAGAACTCGAACGGGTGTTCGGAATTTGCCATGGGTGCAGACGTTGCGTAAGCCTTTGTAATGCGTTTCCGACCCTCTTTGATTTAGTCGACGAATCAAGCACATTGGAAATCGACGGGGTTGATCCATCGAATTACAGCAACGTGGTCGACCAGTGCTATCTATGTGACCTCTGTGCCGAAACCAAATGCCCTTATGTTCCGCCACATGAATGGGCCGTGGACTTTCCTCACCTGATGCTGAGAGCGAAAGCCCGAAAGTTCGCGGTAGAAGGTGCCTCATGGCGCGACCGATTGATTTCCAGCACCGGTTCCTTGTTCCAAATCGCCTCGCACCCCGCAGCTTCACGTTTTATAGACTTGATTCAACACAACAAGCCCTTGCGTGAACTCGGCGAACGCGTTGCCGGTATTCACGCGGAAGCTCCTCTTCCCCAGTTTAAAAGTGAAACTCTCAATCGCCGGGTAGAGGAGGAAATCGGCGCCGATCTCGAAATACGCCCGGGTTCCAATACCACGGGCAAAGTCGCGATATACGTGACCTGTTACGGAAATCACAGCGAACCTGAGGTCGTTCAAGCTCTCATTCGTGTGCTAGTCCATAACGGTGTAGCCGTGAGAATACTCAAGGACAGCGCGTGTTGCGGAATGGCGAAATTCGAACTCGGGGACCTCTCCGCGGTTTCTGCGCAAAAGGACAAAAATTTACCGGTTTTTATGCAAGCAATCGATGACGGCTACGATCTCATGTCCATCGTTCCATCGTGCACGTTGATGTATCGACAAGAGATACCCTTCATGTTTCCCGAAGACAGCGACGTCAGGACTGTCAAAACAGCCTTTTTTGACCCCTTCGAGTTCTTATTTGCACGTTACAAAGATGGCTTGGTGAAAACCGATTTTGTCGAACCGCTGGGGGTAGTTGCCTACCATGCCGCCTGCCACCAACGGGTCCAAAACATCGGGCAAAAGACGCGGGAGTTTTTGTCTCTCGTTCCCGGCACCGAGGTGTCCATTATTGAACGCTGCTCGGGGCACGACGGTACCTACGCGGTAAAAAAGGAAACGCACGAGGCCGCCTTAAAAATCGCGCGCCCTGTGATTCGACAAGTCACGGAAGCCAACGCCAGTACCTACGGATCCGATTGCCCGATGGCAGGACGCCTGATACAGCATGGCAAAAATGATGGTTCCCAATCAGAGCATCCGATCACAATGCTGTCGCGCGCTTATGGATTGGGCTGATGGAGAAGCTCTCGCGGAAACGACTATGGAGCCTTGAAGAGTATGCGGTAGAACGCGAATCGTTCAGGCGGCAAGTCATCATCCACAAACAAGCTAGGCGCGTTGCGTTGTCCACTCACGCGACCCTTCTTTTCGAAGACTTCTTGACGATGAAGTATCAAGTCCAAGAAATGCTGCGAGTCGAGCGGATTTTTGAACCCTCTGCTATTGAAGAAGAAATCGCCGCATACAACCCACTCATTCCGGACGGGTCTAATTGGAAAGCAACGTTATTGTTTGAATATCCCGACCCGGAGTTACGCGCGAAATCACTATCTCAATTGCAAGGCATCGAGCACAGAGTGTGGGTGGACGTTCAAGGATTCCCTCCCCATTTCGCAATCGCCAACGAGGACCTCGATCGCACGAACGCCAGCAAAACGGCGGCTGTACACTTTTTGCGGTTCGAATTTACCCCCGAAGAAATAGATGCGATGCGAGGCCATCAATCGGTTCGGCTAGGGATAGATCACGACGCGATGTTATGTGAGACAAGCTTAGACGAGAGCGTAGGCCAATCTTTATTTGAGGATTTTTGCTGAACCCGAATCACGACGTAAACGTTTATGTTCGAAGGTGCTGGGCTCGATAATCGGCAAAGCTAGCATCTAAGTCGCTGCGCTCAAGCG
>CAXDSX010000062.1:0-11536 GCA_963992075.1 uncultured Pseudomonadales bacterium
GAAGACGGCATACGAGATCAGCCTCGGTCTCGTGGGCTCGGAGATGTGTATAAGAGACAGTAACGGCCCCTCCCTCTAGCCCGTCGTATCGTGTTGCATACATGAAATCCATTGTTAACGGGAAGTTTAATCTTTTGGTCAGATCCCACATGAACGGGAGGCCGCCGTTCATAATGCAGATAAATATAGGCAGTGCGTCGGCCAACTCCAGCTTAATACGAACAGCTATTCGATCGATGGCGTATTCCACCGAGTGGGAGTCGAACAAGAGCTCGTAATCATCCGGTACGTTTGTCACGCCGAACTATTCCGTTCTTGCGGCTCCATACTTGGCTCGGCCACGTCGACAAGAAGAGTCTGTGTTGGGTAGGCGATTTCGGCTCCATGGTGCTCGATGATCCCGGCGATATCGAAGAGTATGGATTCTTTAATTTCGTGAAAATCGGTCCACTTCGTTGTTTTCGTAAACGTGTAGATCCAGAAGTCAACGGATGAGGAACCAAAGGAGAGTAAATTCACCATCAATGTTTGGTTCGCGTCGATGGCCTCGTGGTTACGGAGCAGACGACGGATGTCTTCAAGGATGACTGGCAAGATGTTGATATCGTCGTAACGTACCCCGATGGTTTCCTTGATCCGCCGGTTATCCATTTCGCTAGGGTTTTCCACGATCAAATTAGTGAATACAGAATTTGGGATATGCAGAGGACGCTTATCAAAGGTCCTGATTCTTGTGGAGAGGACCATGATTTCTTCAACGGTCCCTTCAATTTCTCGGTCGGGGGAACTGATCCAGTCTCCCTCTTTGAATGGTTGTTTAAAGAGAATCATCAGGAAACCGAAGTAATTTGAAAGGAGATCCTGTGCGGCAAAGCCGACGGCCAATCCGCCGATCCCACCGAATGCCAGTACCCCACTGACGCTGATCCCTAGAGTTTGAAGGACGACGAGAACGGTCGCGATGATGATGGAAACTCTAAGTAACCTTCCGATACCGTTTGCGATTGACGCGTCCCACGGATGGTCGTGGTATCGGGCATCTTGCATGCTCTCTTGAATGTTGCTGACGATACGGGTAGCAAACCATGCCAGGATTACAACGACGCCCACTTTCCGAAGTGGATCGACGAGCTGGAAGACATCGGACGGCGTGTCGCCACCCACTACCTCCGCCGCCCAGAGAACGCCAAGTAGCACAATGCCCCAGCGGACAGGTTTGCGCGCCGATTCCAAAAGTGCGTCGTCCCACAAGTTGCGAGTGTTTTCGAGACTTTTTGCAATACGATTGAAGATTAAACGCAATACGGCATCGACGACAAAAGTCAGCAGTACGATCCCGAGGACCTGCCACATGGTGCCCTCGATTATTACGACCCGATCAATCCATGTATCAATCATGTTGATCCCCGTGAGCAGTTAGTTTCACCAAAGTGATCCAAGTAACAATGTAGATCAAGTCGCTGTTCTAAATCATAGTTTTTTGTCGTTGGAGAACCTCTGGGGTACGGTTCAAAAGTCGAAAAATACTGTATATAATCACAGGCACTGTATATTTCAACAGGTAACTGGGCACGTGAAACGCGTTGCTCTGGGGACTGTATAGGACTCTTATGGAAAAACTAACCGTACGACAAGTAGAAGTCTTGGATCTAATCAGGGCCCATATTTCAGATACCGGTTACCCGCCGACCCGAGCTGACATCGCGAGTGAACTAGGATTTAAATCGCCTAATGCTGCCGAGGAACATTTGAAAGCTCTTGCTCGTAAGGGAGCGATTGAGATGATTCCGGGAACTTCCCGGGGTATACGGCTTCCAGATATGGAAGGTTTGCCCGTTGTTGGTCGCGTTGCGGCAGGGAATCCGATTCTTGCCGAAGAAAATATCGAGGATACTTGCGACGTACCCCCCTCTTTGTTTCGTCCGCGTGCCGATTTCTTGCTTCGAGTACGCGGCGACAGCATGATTGATGCTGGCATCCTAAACGATGATTTGTTAGCCGTTCATAAAACACCGGAGGCGTCCGACGGTCAGATTGTGGTTGCTCGAATCGATGATGAGGTGACGGTCAAACGATTAAAGCGCACAAAGTCGAAACGTAACATTAGGCTGATGCCTGAAAACGATGCCTACGAGCCGATCGAGATTGATCTCTCTGTCCAAAATTGCATGATCGAAGGTATTAGTGTCGGTGTGATTCGCAGGTGATCGCTCGGTTGGCGGTACCACCTCTGGTTTTTTTGGTCGAGTACGTTAAGTCTAAGCTGCGGTTCTCGAGCGTTTTTTCTTAGACTTTTTCTCTGCCGGGAGCCATTGACCGTCCCGATAGTGAGCCAGCCACCCAGTCGCTTTGCCATTCGCTTCAGACGCGACGAACTGTTCTTTATTTTTCCGGGAATACTTGACCACGGTGTCATTTCCGTCGGGGTCTTGATCCGGTGCGGACAATAGAAATGCGTATTTTGGGTCGAGCTCGTTGCCATGAGCTCGGATTTCACAAATTAGTGGTGCCCGCGTTTCACGATGCTTGGGGAAGGCACTGGCGGCGAGGAAGATACCTGCTGCCCCATCACGGAGCACGTAGTAATCATCAACCTTACGACATCTCAGCTCCGGCATGGGAATAGGGTCTGCCTTGGGCGGAGCTGCCTCTCCATTCCTTAAGAGCTTTCGGGTATTACTGCAATTCTCATTAGTACAACCGAAGTACTTCCCGAAACGACCGTTCTTAAGTTGCATTTCAGTACCGCATTTGTCGCAATCGAGGACCGGTCCCTCGTAGCCTTTGAGACGAAATTCGCCGGACTCAACCATGAAACCAGAACAATCCGGGTTGTTGCCGCATAAGTGCAAGCGACGCGTTTCATCAATCAAATAACTGTCCATGACCGTTTCGCATTTACCGCACCGGCTCTTCATGCGAAGAATCTTACTTTCACCTTCGTCATCAGCATCGATGTCCACTACTTCGTCACCCGGCGTTAGATTTAGCGTGAAAGTGCATCTTTCTTTTGGTTTGAGCGAATAGCCGGAACATCCCAGAAACACTCCCGTACTAGCGGTCCTCACCTGCATTGGTCGACCACATTCGCGGCATTCAATATCGGTTTCGGTGGGCGAGTTTGGACGCATGCCGCCTTCAGAATCGGAAGCGGTTTCAATTTGCTCCGAGAATCCGTCGTAAAAAGTATCGAGGACGTTCTTCCAATCGCTAGAGCCCTCTGCAATTTGGTCGAGTTGCTGCTCCATACTCGCCGTGAATGAATAGTCGAGAAGTTCTTCAAAGTTCTCTACCAACCGATCCGTGACGAGCTCACCGATCTTTTCTGCGTGGAACCGACGCGTTCGAAGGGTCACGTAGCCACGATCCTGAATGGTGGAGATAATCGTCGCGTAGGTTGATGGTCGGCCGATGCCTCGTTTTTCGAGCTCTTTCACCAAGCTCGCCTCACCGAATCGGGGTGATGGTTTGGTAAAGTGTTGCACCGCTTCGGTATTAACGCAGTCAAGCACGTCACCCACTTCAAGGTCGGGCAAGGCCACTTCGTCTTCCTTCCTTGACGTGGTCGGAAGAACACGGGTGTAGCCATCGAATTTCAAGATGCGTCCTCTGATACGCAACTCAAATGGTCCGGCGTCGACGGTATAGGTCGTACTTAGGTACTCCGCACGTGTCATCTGGCTGGCGACAAATTGCGCCCATATAAGTTCGTAGAGACGTTGTGCGTCCATTTCTTGTTTATCAAGATCCCCTCCACTCGTGACACCGACGTTTGTTGGTCGAATCGCTTCGTGAGCTTCTTGAGCATCAGACTTGCTGTCGTACGTGTTTGGCTGCTCAGGAAGGTAACGAGGACCATACGTTGTGGCGATATGTTCTCGTGCGCCTTCGATTGCTTCTGCCGAGACGTTGGTTGAATCGGTCCGCATATACGTGATGTAACCGCCTTCATACAGTCGCTGAGCCATCGTCATTGTCTTGCGGACGCTATAGCCTAATCGCGTAGACGCTGCCTGCTGTAATGATGAAGTGATGAAAGGCGCGTTAGGTCGGCTTGTGGTTGCACGGGTCTCTTTGTCGGCAACGTTGAATGGATGCTCACCTAATGTGGCAATGGCCTTGTCGGCAAGGAGCTTAGCGTTCGGGCGAAGTGCCACGTTGGATTCCCGAACGACTTGAAATCGATTCTGTTCGTCAACCTGAGGGTGTTTGAGGTCAGCGAAAATCTCCCAGTATTCTTCTGGTACAAAGGCGCGAATTTCGCGTTCTCGTTCGACGATAAGTCGTACGGCGACCGACTGGACGCGCCCTGCGGAGAGGCCCCGTGCAACCTTCGCCCACAAGAGGGGAGACACTTCAAATCCGACCACGCGATCGAGGAATCGACGGGCTTGTTGCGACTCGACGACGTTTTCGTCGATTTGACCTGGGTGTTCAAAAGCTTCTTGAATCGCGTTTTTGGTAATCTCGTTAAACACGACCCGTCGAAAGCGTGCAGGATCGCCGCCGAGGAGTTCGCGCAGGTGCCAAGCAATTGCTTCGCCCTCTCGATCCAAGTCGGTTGCCAAATAGATTACGTCGGCGCTAGCCGCAAGCGTTTTTAATTCCTGAACCACTTTTTCTTTCCCAGGGAGAACTTCGTAGTCGGCTTTCCAACCTTTATCTGGATTAACCCCCATGCGGCGGATAAGTTGGGCTCGGGCTTGTTTTTTCCGGTGCGCTAGTTTTTGCGTTGGCGATAATTTGCGGGTCTTTGCGGCTTGCTTCGCTCTTTGTTTCGGGTCGGTCCCCTTTCCTCGAGTCGGCAAGTCTCTGACATGGCCAACACTCGACTTGACCACAAATTCCTTGCCCAAATACTGATTGATTGTTCGGATTTTTCCGGGTGATTCGACGATAACGAGGGAACGAGGCATGCTGGTTCTACTCGGTCGCGTTGTGATTTGCTGGGGTCATTTGCTATTCAACGGCCCTAAAAGCGCGCCATATATACGTGCGAGTCTCGTTACATGTCAACTTACGTCGCACGAGAATCTATCGGATTTAAGATGGTGTTTGGCGTTCTTTGTCGATTTGATCGTGCAGTTCCACGATCTTTTCGAGCCCTGTCTTGATCTGCAATACCAACTCATTAATGGGCTGATCGTTAAGGTGCTCGAGGCCTTGCCAACAGATTTCGTGTGGCGTGGTCTTAACGGCGATGCAGCTGCCAGGAAGAGCATTGATGATTGCGCCGATCGTAGTCCAATAGCCGTCGTCTGAGATTGAAATACCACGGACGGTGCCAATGCGCCCCCATCCAGTGATTAAAACGTTATCTGTCTTGGACCGCCCGAGATGCCAACAAGGTGAATCTTGAAACGGATGTGATGGCATCAAGGTGTAGGTCGCGCATTTGATCTTAGGCTCGCGCTTTTTACCGCCCGCGGATACTTTGTCGATTGCTGTTGCATTCAAATCGGGGATGTGACTGATATCAACCGTAAGCCCCGCCGTGCGGGCCTGGGATCTAAGCGCGATTACTTGTTTGTCCCGCTTAGACGGCATTACGTAGAGAACCGGGCCGATGGCGACCAGCAGAATTCCGATAATGATGATCCATGCCACTTAGATGCGCCTCGTTACGACCGGAAATAAGCTCTCGATTGCATATTGAGACATGCAAATGTGTAGAGTATTGTCGCGACAACGCGACTGCGGAAGCAACATGGGCGGATATTCCCGAATCCTTCTCGCCGTTGATCTTACTGAAGATTGCAAGCAGGTTGCTGCACGGGCCCTTGAGCTCGCAGGGCAGTCGAGCGCGGAGCTACATATTGTTCACGTTATTGAACCGCTGAGCCTTGCATACGGTGGCGATATCCCGATGGATCTATCGTCGGTACAGGATCAAATTCACGATCAGGCAAGGTCTCATCTGGCCAAGTTTTCGTCAGAATTGGGGATTCAAGAACAACGACGGCATCTAGTTTTTGGCCGGCCTGAGAGCGAAATTCATCGAATAGCTAACGAGGAAGCGGCGGATGTCATCGTCGTGGGAAGTCACGGACGTCATGGCATCGCGTTGCTGCTGGGTTCAACTGCGAACGGCGTATTGCATGGAGCGACGTGCGATGTTCTTGCGGTTCGTGTTGGTAACGACACCAGTCTCAGCTGATTTTGCTGGTGGTAACGCACACCTGGCGCTGGCTGGTAATTCTGCTTTGTTTCGCGTGTCCGTCAAGTTTAGGGAATGATTACGACGACCGCAGGGCGTACAAACGAGCGGTCTTCGCGATCGAAACAGGTCGCCTTCGAGAATTTAGCCGCGTTCGGGATGGACTCGAGGAGTACGTCCTAAAACCTTATCTAGATTTTTACGAAGCCAGGCGGCGCATTTCCTCCATCAGTGAATTGAACGCAGAAAACCTTCGCAGACAGTGGAAAGGAACGCCGCTCGAAGGGCGTTTTTTTCGCCTTTGGCTTGGGACCCAAGCGAAACGAGGGCGCTGGACGCGTTACCTTCACCATTACGAGCCGACTGGAGATGCGGCGGCGCAGTGTTACTACCTTCGAGCACTTTATCGAGACGGCAGACGAGAGGAAGCTCTCTCCCGAGTTCCGGCGTTATGGGGTGTGGGAACGTCACAGCCCAAATCTTGCGATCCTTTGTTCAAAGAATGGATTGACCTGGGCGGAGTCACGAACGAAATAGCTTGGGATAGGCTGCAGCTCGCTCTAGAGGCCAATTCCGTTACCCTCGCCAATTACCTACAGCGTTTTTTTTCGGGTACGGTGGCGAGGTCGGCGAGATCGTATTACGACGTGCACGTTCGACCTTCTAGGATCCGAAATATTGATGTCTTTACGGATGACGTGTACGGACGTCAAGCAATCGTATATGGGCTCTTGCGGTATGCGAGACGAGAGCCTGCTAAAGCCTTGGAAACATGGCAGCGTTACCGCACGAATTATGACTTTGCCGACTACCAACGCCAATACGTCGAAGAAAATCTCGTCATGGAGTTGTCTAAGGTCGAGAGCAAGGTTTCTCTTGAGCTAGGCAGCTATTCCCCTGAGGTCCTTGAAGTGTTGGCGGATCAGACGACGAGGACCAGAAACTTCCCCGGACTAGTGAAATGGATTCGCGCTATGCCTGAATCCTTTCGGATTACACCCAAATGGAGGTACTGGTATGGCAAAGCTCTCGTCAATTTGGGCGATGATGGAGGCCGGAATGTCCTGAAAGAACTGGCCAGTGAGCGGACGTATTATGGCTTTTTGGCTGCGCTTGTAATGAATGTAGAACCTGCCTTGAACCAAGAACGAGTCGCAGTTGACCCGGCTAAGATTCAAACGCTGAATGACTTGTCGGGAGTTCGTCGAATGAGTGAGCTCTACGCGGTCGGTGACTTGCCCAACGCTCGACGAGAATTTCTATATCTCTTCGAAGAACTGGCGCAAGAATTATGGCCCGCACTTGTTTCTTACATCGTTGAAATGGGTTGGATTGATCAGGCGGTAATTGCGGCAAACCGCGCTGAACTGCATGATTCGTTGGACGTCCGGTTTCCAATGCCATTTCTCGACACGTTCCGACGACACGCATTTGAAACGTCCCTGCCATTGCCCATGCTCTTTGCTATTTCACGCCAAGAGAGCGTCTTTGATCCCTCGGCAGTATCACCAAAAGGAGCGAGAGGCGTCATGCAATTGATGCCCAAAACAGCTCGGTCTACGGCGGATAAAATTAGAGAAAAGCGACCTGATTTGACGTCTCTGATGGATCCGTTAGTCAATATTCGCCTGGGCGCGCACTACTTTGCCGAATTGATGAATCGATATGACGATAATCGTGCCGTCGCGGCAGCTGCGTACAACGCTGGACCGACTCGGGTCGATGAGTGGCTTAGAAGATTCTCGGGAATTGAGACGGATGCGTGGATTGAACAAATCCCACTTCGGGAGACGAAAAGCTACGTAAAGAATGTGTTAGCGGGTAGTCAGGTGTATTCGAGGATGCTAGGCATGCCGGCACCCATCATGGAATCGCACGAGCAACGGGTCCCCGTGTTCGATGATTGATATCGGGGCCAACCTAACGAATTCGGCGTTTACCGATGATTTAACGGACGTATTGGATCGCGCAAAGCGTGAGGGTATTCGACACATTGTGGTAACAGGTACCAGTGTCCATGAAAGTCAGCGGGCAATCGCTTTGGCAACAGTCCATGCACCGTACTTGTCTGCAACGGTCGGCGTACACCCTCATGATGCAGATGATGTTCAGCCGGGTTGGTTGGACACGCTTGAAGGATTAACGTCGTCCTCTTGCGTCGTTGCGCTGGGCGAAATGGGTCTCGATTATTATCGCGATTACTCCAAGCGGGATGCGCAGCGACAAGTGTTTGAAGCGCAGCTTGATCTTGCCGCGAGGCTCGAGTTGCCCGTCTTTGTTCACGATCGCAATACTAAGGGTGAGGTTCTAGCGCTGCTGCGCCGGTATAAGCCAGACAAATGTGTCGTGCATTGTTTTACGGGCAATTCAGATGAGCTTGACGGCTTTATCGCGCAAGATTTTTACATTGGGATCACGGGATGGATTTGCGACGAAAGAAGAAATGACGAGCTCCGCCGAATTGTCGACCGCATCCCTCTCGATCGGCTTCTTGTCGAAACCGATGCGCCCTACCTTTTGCCGCGAAACCTGTCCAAGGTGGTGGTAAAGCGTCGAAATGAACCAGGACACCTGAAATTTGTTATCGCGGAAGTGGCGCGATGCAGGCGTTGCCCAGAAGATGTGATACGAGAGGCTACCGTCGAGAACGCGTGTCGGCTCTTCGGTATCGCTCTCGCAGCATGAGAAAACGGTAACTCAAGTTTTGGGTGATTCGGCCGTAACTTACTCGAAACGTTGTAGTGGACATATTAAGGGTGCCGGCAATTCACGATTAATCTTGATCGAAAACGTGGATTGGTGACCAACCAGAGTCTTCGGTATAACGAGATGTTTCCGTGCATCAATGCAGAGGCCAGGAGCGAATTCTGACGGATCTTCATACATCGAGCATGAGTAGTGAGCGAGTCTATATCCGAAATGTCCGGTCGTCCGACAGGCGTGAAGTCGTCGCTCTCGCAAGCGCGAGCGTCGAACTCCATCATCCTTGGATCTCGCCGCCGCTGACGTCGAGCATGTTTAAAGCGTACTTGCGACGTTGTCATCGAGAAGACCACGAGGGTGTAGTGGTCTGTCTCGTTGGAACTGATGAGATCGTCGGGGTGATCAACATCAATAACATCGTTCGTGGTTCGTTTCTAAGCGCTTCGCTTGGTTATTACTCCTCCGCCAAGCATCAAGGCATGGGGTACATGACCGACGCACTTGAATTGGTTGTTCAGTTTGCTTTTGAGCAACTGGGGTTGCACCGGATTGAGGCAAACATCCAGCCACATAATCGTACGTCAAGAAACCTCGTCCAACGCTGTGGATTCGTTTTAGAAGGAGAATCGAAAGAATTTCTTTATATCAATGGTGGGTGGCGCGATCACGAGCGTTGGGTTCGTACTGACACTCGACATTCGCTTACGCGTGGATGAGATGACGGAATGGACCGCCCCAAAATGAAAAAGTCTTTCGGCACGTGGGGATCGCCCATTACCGCACCGTTGGTCGCGTCCGGATCAGTTAATTTTTCGGAACTTCGGGATTCAGATTTCGGTCTTCTTTGGATCGAGCATCGTCCGTTCGAAGATGGACGCAGCGTGCTCGTCATAGAGACCGATGGTGTTCAACGAGATCTCACGCCTCAGCCCTACAGTGTGCGTTCTCGGGTTCATGAATACGGGGGCGGAGCGTACTGCGTTGCTGACGATGAGGTCTTTTTTATTAATGGCATGGATCAAAATGTGTATCGGTGTTCTTTGCGCGTCGAAACGAGGGGCATTAGTCAACTTACTACGGGTGACGACGTCGAGCGATACGCGGATCTAACGTGGGATGGTCGACGTAATATTCTAATTGGTGTCGGTGAAACACATACGGCTGGTTCTGAACCGGTAAATGAACTCGTGCGGATAGATTGCCAGTCGGGCGAGGTCGATGCACTTCATTCAGGTCACGATTTTTATTCTTCTCCTCGCCTTTCGCAAGATGCTGAGCGGATCGCGTTTCTTGTGTGGGACCACCCCAATATGCCGTGGGATGGTAATCAGCTCTTCGTCGCAACTTTGGACGAAGAAGGATTAGTTGTGGCAGAAACGTTGGTTGCGGGAGGCGTCGCTGAATCGATTTTTCAGCCGGAATGGTTAACCTCTGAGCGTTTGGTTTTTGTTTCTGACGCCAATGGTTATTGGAATTTTTTCAGCTATGACGCTTCTGGCATTTATTGCATTAACGAAGATGCTGCCGAATATGGGGCAGCTCAATGGGCTTTTGGGATGCGTACGTATATCCCCATCTCCGACCGGATTTTGGCTGCGAACCGAATTGACAATGGAGTTGCCGAACTCGTGTTGGTTGATGTTGATAGTGGCATGGTCTCGCCGCTTGAGGATCGGTTTAGTTCGTATGCGTGTTTGAATCGAACGGTGGAGGGGATTGCTTTTATCGCAGGTAAAACGGATGACCTTAGTGGAATCGTTCGAATGGACTTGTCGATTGGCGAAACGACGGAAGTTTCTACAGCGGGAACCCTTGAGATCGAATCGGATTACTTTTCGTCTCCCGAACAAATTGTTTATGACAATAACGACGGAATGGAAACTTTCGCCAATTTTTACTCGCCCAGGAATCCTTCAGCCGTGGGTCTCGTGTCGCAAAGGCCACCGTTGCTGGTCATAAGCCATGGTGGCCCTACCGGGCATGCAGGACGCGATTTGAATCTTCGAATCCAGTACTACACCAGTCGGGGCTGGGCGGTGGTAGACGTCGATTACGGTGGGTCGACGGGATACGGTCGAGAATACCGGCAACGATTGGACGGCGGTTGGGGCATTGTCGACGTTGCCGATTGCGTCTCTGCAGTCTCGCATCTGATTTCCCAGAATCGCGTCGATCCCGATCGGGTGGCTATTCGTGGGGGCAGTGCTGGCGGGTACACGACTCTGCGCGCCTTGGTTTCGTCTCCGATCTTTAAGGTTGGTGCGAGCCACTACGGTATTGGCGACCTCAATGCGCTCGCGCGCGATACGCACAAATTCGAGTCGCAATATCTGAACGGTCTGATCGGAGACGAATTGGACGAACGCTCTCCCCTTCACCAAATCAAGCAATTCTCGTGCCCCATTGCTTTTTTTCAGGGCACCGAAGATCGCGTGGTGCCGCCCAATCAGGCCGAGGCCATGGTTGGGGCGCTACGCGACAAGGGTATAGCCGTGATGTACATGAAGTTCGAAGGTGAAGGGCATGGCTTTCGAAAGGGGGCTAATATCGAAAAAGTGATTGAAGCGGAGTATGCGTTTTTCGCTCGCGTTTTCGGGTTTGAACCAGCCGATGAACTAACACATGCTTTCGACGGGGCGGACGTAATGAACTTTTCATGAGTTTGAAGGTTGCGGT
>CAXDSX010000063.1:0-11517 GCA_963992075.1 uncultured Pseudomonadales bacterium
GAGATCTACACCTCTCTATTCGTCGGCAGCGTCAGATGTGTATAAGAGACAGGCTTCTAACGTTCCTGATAGCCTACCAACAGTCGTTTCAAGCGCTGTTTTTCAGGTCTCTATGTCCGATATCCACGTGTCGGAAAGTCTCTAGAAGCAATCGGCAACCCAATCGCCGAGTTTTCGTTTGTTAACCCTCTCTATTCCATCGCCATCGAAGCGAAGACATCGGCAAGTCGATCTGGCTCGTAACCCAATATGGTCTCGAGCACATGAGCGTTATGTTCACCAAGCTCCGGGCCCGCTCGGTGGGTATCAGCGGGTGTACGGGAGAGTTTGAATCGGGATCCCTCGACCACGAGATCACCCAACGACGGGTGCTCCGCACGAACAAAATGTTGCCGATGCGCTAGTTGGGGATCGGTCCAACACTCAGCTGAATTCTGTACCACATGTGCCGCTACGCCAGTATCGATCAGAGTCGCCTCAATTGACCGCGCATCTTGTTGCATAGTCCATTCCCCGATGCGCTGGTCCAATTCATCCTGACGCAAACGCCGTGCGTCTACAGTCGCCAAGGACACGTCCTCGACCCAGCCTGCCGCTCGCTCCAACGCGACCCACGCCCGATCGGATTGACACGCAATCGCGACCCAGCTATCGGTACCCAGAGTCCGATAGACACCGTGAGGGCACAGATCAAGATCCCGATTCCCATCACGGTGCCACACATGGTCATTCAGCTGATAATCAAGAATGGCAGGAACTAACAAGTGCATGGCAGCCTCGGCCTGCGACAAATCAATGTGTTGGCCTCTTCCCGTTCGTCGACGGTTATCCAGTGCCGCCAACAACGACGCCAGCATGAACCGAGGCGAAACGCCGTCCGTATACGCAAGATAGGGGCCCGCGGGCGATCGGTCGGACCAACCCGTCAGATCGTAAAAACCCGTGAGCGCCGCAGCCATATTTCCGTAGCCCGGAACTTTCGCCCGGGGCCCCGTTTGACCCATAAGGCAACTCGACACCATGATGATGTTTGGGTTCACCTCGCGCAGCGCATCGTAGTCAAGATTCCAGGCTTTCATCGCCTTGGGCGAGAACGATTCGGTCACCACGTCTGCCCAGCGGACTAGGTCGAGGATCACCTCGCGTCCCGCAGGGTTGGACGGATCAACGGTGATCCCAAGCTTACCGGCATTAAAGTTCGCGAAGGGAACGCCAGATTCGATACCTGGTTCACCGTTCTTAAACGTCGGCTGACCACGCGCAGGCTCAAGTTTCGTGTTCGACTCAACCTTAATAACGGTCGCGCCATAGTCTGCCAGGACTCGCGTGAAGAACGGGCCCGCGATGACCCACATAAAGTCGAGCACTTTAAGCCCCGCTAACGGCGGGGTTGTGTTCTCGTCCGGCTCAGATGTCGGTTTCGGTTCAGTCCGCTTTTTTACACTGGCGGGTAACATGGGGGCCGTGACCGAAGCTGGTAATTTGAGCGGCGTATCGGAGAATTTTGCGAACGCACCGGGAACGACAACATCGCGTCCGCTGACTTCGATCGTGTGCCAAAAGTCCCGCGCCTTGAAGTGCTCCTCCTGCATCAGCCCGCCGATGTCGAGAACCGGCGCGATGTAGATACCCCTTTGTAATCCTTCTTCAAAAAGCTCCGATTGCGTTCGCAGCAGCGTGAACTGCTCAATCTTTTCACATAAGGCAAAATAGGGGTCCGGCGACTTTCCCGCGGTATTCATTGCCGCAATTTCCATACCCCAGTCCAACCCGGCTTCGGACTCGGTGCACGCACCGTTTTCATAAAGCCAGTTAAGTAGACGTTTATTTGGCTCAGTAAATGGCGGGCCAAAAAGAAACGTGATGGCAACGTAACCGTCTTTGCAAGGCCAGGTAAGCCTGATGGGAAACAGGGCCGCCAAACCGCCCGCGGTACGACTAATGGTCAATTCGCCACCATTGGGGGTTGCCAGAATCGCCGCTAAAGCGGCTTGCGCCGATGACTGCTGTGCCGACACGTCGACGAGCTGACCCAGACCACTCCGATGGCGTTCATAAAGGGCAATGAGGGCGGCACCGGCAGCATCCGCTCCCGCATGGAAAAACGCCTGCGGTACCGAGGTACGCACCGGAGCTCGGTCAGCGTCGCCAGCTAGGAAGTGAGCGCCGCTAGATGCCCACACCGTCAAATCTGTCGACGGCCAATCGGCTTTCGGGCCATTCCCGCCAAACGCCGTAATCGCGACGACGATAACGCGTGGATTTAACTCGTGGAGAACGTCGTGGGCCAATCCATTTTCGGCCGCGACCCGTTCGTTGAAACCATGGATCACGATGTCCGTGTTCTCCACCAGATCATGAAGCGCCGCACGATCCGGCTCACGCCCAAGATCCAGATCAAGGTGCGTCCGACCTCTCGCGTATGCTTCCGACCACAGACTTCGCTCGGACCCGGCAAATGTTGGATTGAGCATCCGGTCAGCGGGTTTGCCAGGCGGTGGAATCGATATGACTTCTGCACCGAGATGGGCTAGCAAATACCCACAAAACATGCTCGCGTCATTCGTCAGGTCAAGTACTCGATATGGAGATAACATTATTTTATAACTTATTGTTATTTAACTATATTTAATAAATTAATTCGTATGCTAGAGTCATTGGATAGACCAGTGGGCTTCCTAAAACTTTCCCTTTTACCAGAAGGTGATTGAGCGACAGTCGCACTGGCCCCAGTCATCTGCTCGCCCGATAGTTACCGATAGCACAACAGCATAGTCCAAATATGAGCGCTTTCCGCAATATCCAATAGTCCTGCCAGCGACCTCGGAGGCTTGTCACGGTACCCGATAACCTCACGCGACCTCATTTTCGAACCCCTTTCGCCCTTTTCTCCAAGCCACGTGTGAACATCTCGACCAGACGCTTGTCCCTTTCCCAACGGAGAAACAATTCCTTATTTTCATGCTCGATAAATCGCCCGAATTGATAAGCCGCTCGAGTCGTCGCCCCGTCAAGACGAACCAAGCTCTTCAAGAACTGATCGGCGCTTAAATTTTTTTCAGCCATTTCGCGAGCCATGCGCATCGGAGCGACAATCTCATCGGTCAACCGACCCCCATGCTTCAACGTTTGCGCAGCAATGTGAGCGCAAATCGCTAGCAACACGTGATAGGGCTCCTCGCTCGAGAAATTGCTGGACAAGTCTCCCCGTGAGAATAATTGCTTCTCACTAACCAGCACGTCTTCAAAGGTCGCAAAGCCCTGACTTAGGTCTGGAAGAAAGCCGGGTGACTCTCGACTCGACAAACGAACACCCGTGTTTCCGCGACCCACCAGGGCGTATTCGTGGTGATCTTCGAACGCCGCACGAACCACCAAGTGATCAACATGATCGGATGCAGCGACCCAGCTCTTGCTCCCCGATAATCGCTTCCCTTCATCCGTCTTCTCGAGGACGGCCGCGGGATACTCACCCGAGCGATCCTCAGCCACCAAATAGCTCGCCCAACCGTCGATAGGACAAAATGGGAAAGCACGACGCATCATTGCCTGATAGCCAGAATGAAACACCCAGGCCAGTCGATCCGCCAACGCACCCCCCATAAAGGCCATCGATACCGTATCGAGTTTATCCACCTCGTACTTCGTCCATGTACCACGCCATGCGGCTTCGTTAACCGAGACCGCCGTCGCAATCGAGCCGTTTTCTAATCGTTCCAACCACCCGTCAATACCCAAATCCCGCCTCCGCAACGCAGATTTCAACTTTCATTAGATCGTGGTCAAGAATTCGTCGAGAACTCGCAAGAATTCGGTGGGACATTCTTCTTGAGCCAAGTGACCGCATGCGCTGATCACCCGTAATCGGGCATCGATTTCCTTAGCCAACCGCTCACTATCTTCGGTTGGAACGACTCGATCGTCGTCGCCAGTCACAACCAGTATCGGTCGATCCAATGCCGCGAGCTCAGCCGAGAGATTCGTTTGCGGTCGACTCGACGACGTGTAGAACCACAATCCGACATCCCAATTCTCGGCTCTAAGAGGACGCCGGTATCCCTCCATAATGTCGGACGTAATGCGGGAAGGATCGTGCCAAGACAGATTGATCAAGTTGCCCCCGCTCGACGCTATTCCCCTGACTAACCTGGGACCGAGACGCCGCATTTGCGGCGTTCGCAACAACGGTGTTAGCCATGTTGTCGCACTGCCTGTTCTGTAGATCGCGGGACTCACCAAGACCAACGCCTTAACGCGTTCCGGAGCGCGCAGAGCAAACCTTGCGGCGACCGTTCCACCCGCAGAATTACCAACAAGAACAACGTCTACGAGGGACAACTGATCTAGCATGTCGAGCAAGAGGTCGACCTGCTCGTCGGATCCATAAGGATTCCATTCGTTCCACGTTACCGGTCGTTCAGTGAACCCGAACGCAGGGCGGTCGTACGCAACAACCGTGTATCGAGATGACAACGGGTCAAAGACTTCGCGCCAAGAGAACACGCTTGCGCCAAACCCGTGCAGTAAGACGATGGACGTTGGGCCCGACCCCCGCCGCTCGTAATAAACGTTAACCCCACGCACACCAAGGAAATCGCCCGACTCGCCCGCTAATTCGGCAACCGGCATGACGTCTTCTAGTTCGGGGATGGGCACCAGAAAAGGTCCGAGGACGATCCCGATGATCAGCACCACAACGGTGTATCCGATAACCTTTTTGCCGTTGAAATGCATCTTCGTGATCTCAGCACACGCCACGACCTATGACACAGCGCTATAACGTTTTCTGTCTAGCGTCATGACAAATAAACACCCCGACCATAACATGGCGCCTCCAAAATTGATGAAGGGAAGGCCATAACAATGTCCAGGAAAATAGCAGCTGCACTTCTAATTCTAGTCACCACAACCGCCGGGTTCGCGTTTGAGATTGTGGGCGATTCGGCATCCATCGACATGCGCGTAACGTCGATCATTTCGCACGAAACCGGATCGACCATCACGGCGAGTGGACCCGTCGAGGGTTACGGAAAAGTCTGGGTTACGCTCGAACTCACGAGTTCAGACAGCAACCGAAACCAGGGCGTCGTGGGCGGTCAAGGTCGCGCATTACTCGACGATGGCTCCATCGTCGGCTCTCCGTTTATGGGTAATTGGTCGCGTAACGGACACCTTATTACCGTCCACTTTCTCGACAACGTCTCAAACGGAGCACAGAACTTCGTCAAGTGGACTCTCGACCTTCGCGAAGAGACGATCAAAGGTCTCTACTACGCAATAAAATAAACGGTCCCGACCAGACGAATTGATTGAAAACGGAGCGAGGACAGGCTTTCGTCTGTCCCCATCGCTCCGTGCCGTTCACGACATGTTGAGTCGCATTTGTCCCAAGAAGTCGCGCTTGCCCAGCGGAACGCCTTGCATGCGAAGGATGTCGTACGCCGTTGCTGCATGGAAATAAAAATTCGGTAGCGAAAATGTCATCAAAAAGTCTTCTGCGATAAACGGCATACTTTGTCCGCCGATCTTGAACTCCACCGCACCCCCTTCGAGGGCATTCACCACATCGGGCGTGTACGCCTGAATCTTTTCGTGTGCCTCACCCGCCATCGCTTGTAGCGCCTCGTAGTCGAGATCTGCCGCCATCGAGGGGGGACCGAAGACTCCGGCCTGCACGCCTTCGATAGCGCCCAACGAGTGATGCGCCACCGACACAATTTGAAATCGAAACGGGAGCATGTCTGGATACAGACTGGTATCAACCACGGTGTCGAGCTCGATACCGTTCGTCGCACAATGTTCCTTTCCTTTCTCTAGGAACTTAGTCACCGCCCCAAGAATCTGCGTGTACGTTTTTATACTCACGTCGTAAAGCGTTGTAGCGATTGGTTTTCTCCCGTCAGGTTTCTGTTAGGCGCCACTTTAACCGACCTTAGCGTTTGTTTTCGCGTCTTAATAGGGCGACTTTCTGGACACCTATTTATTCGAGCAACAACGGAGCGAAGATCTGACCTACAAGACCCAACGCGTAACGACTCTCAAAAGTTGACTCCTCTGGGTCTAGAAGTCTAAAGCGTCAGGAGAAACAGCCCTTATTGCCCTCCGCCACCGGGGTAGCCGCTCCCTTGCGCCTGGGAACCGCTCGCACCGCCGCCGCCAATCTGAGGAATAGCTTCATCTGAGTTAATTGCCTCACTGAAATCTTGGTAGAAGGATTCATCCATAAAACGACACGTTAGCTTTTCAAAGTGTGTCCCCGCTTTTCTCGACATATCACAGACAACTCGATTTTCGCGATCACCATACTGTTCCCGGTATTCCTCGATCACCTCTTCGAGATACGGCAAGTATTCGGGAGGAATTTTCGCCCACTGCTGGCGAAAGTAATTACGAATTTCTGGAAGCGTGTCAGGCGTGGAACTAAGTGCAAGCCAGGCAATGGCCGCTTCGCCGTCCCTCTCAGTTCCAAGACCTTGTTGAAACAGAAAGCCGACCCGGGCCTGGGCTAGTTTAAATCCACGTTTTGCGGCAACTAGCAAGTACGGAAAGGCTTCTGCGTACTTTCCTCGACGGTAAAGAAGCGAACCTTTGCTTCGCGCCTTATATGTCTCTAGAAGATATTCAAATTGTGGGACATGTCCTCGTTTTGGTTTCGGCGCGGTTACGATCATTTCTTCGTCCACCACAACGGAAGACGGTTCAGATTCTTGTGCTTCTTTCCGAGCTTTTCGAATATTTGGAAAGAGTTCGCTTTCGCCCGTCCACGCGACTGAGGCCACGCTTAACGCAAGGATCACAATTAGTGTTTTTATGCCCGACTGCATTTCATTCTTATAAGAAAAAACATTCGTTCAATTTTAATGCGGTCGCGGCGTATAAAAACTCCGAGCCGCAACCAAATCTATATTATCGATCTTTACGTCAATGTCACTTTGGGCTTCCTCCGCATCCAATCCGGTGACGGGCCAACAAGGCGTTTCTACCTAATTCGTTCGAGGCTCGGTGCGATATAATCGCTCTTTTTCAGGGGTTAGCCATGTCCAGACATGCCGCGCTCGATAGGTTCGGACGATCCGGGAACCCTCTCATACGTTCCGACGCGTTTGATTCGACCGCGACTTTGGGCGCCGAAAAAATGACCCTCCAAGGCGCGGTCAATAAGACCAGCATGCTCCTTGCGATGACGGTGTTAACCGCAGGTTTGAGCTGGAACATTCAATCACCCTCCATGGGCTTGATATCGACGCTTGGCATCGCGGCCGCGTTGATTGCCGCCATTGCGACGTTTGGTTTCTATTTTTTCTTTGTTGGATGGATCGTCAAGCCCAGACCCCATCTCGCTCCTAAAACAGCACCCATCTACGCGCTTGGCATGGGGTTTGCGGTCGGGTTGATATCTCGAACGTTTGAAGCGCAGTTCCCGGGAATCGTGCTCGAAGCTGTTTCGCTCACGTTTTTTGTGGCTGCGTCCATGCTGCTAGCCTACAAGACCGGCATCATCAAACCGGATCGAAACTTCATGCTGATGCTGTTTGCGGCCACCATGGGCGTTGTGCTCACCTACCTTGCGAACCTGATCTACATGCTGGTGACGGGGAACGTGTTTTTTGTCCTGACCGACAACGGTTGGATGGGCATAGGATTCAGCCTCCTGGTCGTTGCCATCGCCGCGCTGAACCTTGTTCTAGACTTCGACATCATTGAACAAGGAGCGGAACGCGGCGCACCCAAATACATCGAATGGTTCGGCGCGATGGCACTGGTGATGACCCTCATCTGGCTCTACATCGAAATTCTCCGGCTCCTTGCAAAACTTCGTTCGCGGTAGCCGTGTCGACTTCTACCATTTTCGTCGGTGTCCTCGGAGCCGCCTCCGCATTTATGTTCTTCTACCTGCTTCGTTTTAAGGCGTCTGCGAAACAAACTAACCGCGACAATCGAATTGACTGGCTCGGAGCCGGACCCGAAGTTCACGACTCAAAGACTCCGGCCGATCAAAGCGCTAATGTGGACAAACCGGCACCCGAAGTGCATGGGCTCGAAGACCGTTCACAGGATCAACGCGCACGCCCGAAGGCAATGCCTTCAAGCGCTCCCGTTGAGGCATCTTCGTCACGGATCAATAAGTGGCTGATCGCCGCCGGGGTCGTTCTCGTTGTGGTCGTTCTGCTCAGCTTTTATGAAAACACGAACTCGTAAGACGCAACTAATTTCCAGTAGGTTACGTTCTTGAATACGGAAACGATTCAATTATCGCGCTTGATTGACGATGGATATTGTCTGTTTGAGAACGTTCTCACCCAGCCCATGCTGTCACGGCTTCGCGACGTCGTCGCGGGCCTTCGAGAAAGCGATACCCTAGTAGCAAGCAAAGTACATGAAATGCGGAGTGCCATGGCCCATCCACTGTTTGCCGATCTAATTTCATGGTCGCCGGTGTTCGATCGACTTTCCTCGATGGGCTTCGAGAACCCCACTTTTACCGATGGCTACATCATCAGCAAACCACCCCAAAGTGCACCGTTGTTCTGGCACTACGATTGGTTCTGTTGGCAGGACTCAAGGGCCCACGACGTGATGCCGCAACAAGTATTTTTAATGTACTACCTGACAGATACGTCCGTTGCCAACGGATGTTTACGCGTCATTCCCGGTTCGCATCAGCGACACAACGTACTGCACGAACACATCGGTAATCCACATTCGCAAAAGCTCTCGCGTGCCGAGGATGTCGACCAACTCGCGTTTTCGATACGGCCGGACGAAGTAGATGTTCCTGTGCGAGCGGGTGACGTCGTGGTCGGTGACTCGCGGATGCTGCATGCTGCCCATGCCAACAAGTCCTCGGAATGGAGGACGGTCATCACGTTATGGTTCCAGCCGGACTACGCCTCGCTACCCGACCGGGTCAAGGCACAAATGGTACAGAAGACCCAGGAAATACCCGCCGACTGGCCAGTCGCAGCCGCTACCCGAGTCAAAGCGCTACACCCAACGTATGCGGGTAACGCAAAACCCTATGGTCGAGATCTCTATCGGAAGAACTCTGCAACAAACTGATCCAGCGTTAAAGCCGCTGTGTAGAAATCCAGACCTAGTTCAGCAACCGCGTATCATCCGCTTGCAGCCCAGGCCAACAGCGAGGAAACAGAGATAGAAACCAACCCTGTCTGTCCGAATTGCTTCGCCGAGAAGGTCGGACCGTATTGCGCACAATGCGGCCAAGACGGTCGCGACTACCGTCGCGCATTTCCATCTATTTTCGCGAACGTGCTCGAAGAAAGTTTCCATTTCGATGGGCGATTGGCGAACACGCTTAAGTTATTGCTCCTAAAGCCCGGGGAGCTTTCTCAGGAATTCAGCTCGAATCGTCGCGCGCGATACGTACCCGCCGTGCGTCTATATTTATTTGCCAGCCTGCTCTTTTTCTTTGTCTTCGCCTTCAGCGCTGAGTCGCGTTTAGAAATGCGGAGGGCTGTCGATATTGAGGTACCCGACGGCATGACTCAAACGGACACAGGGCCCCTCAACGTCTATCTGGATGCCGAATACCAAGCCAAGGTTGCGTTGATCGAATCACGGAAAAGCAGCGTCGGAAGACTCATTCTCTTGCAATGGGCTGCCTTAATTGAATCCGATGACGAGGTGAGTAACTCGAACCTCATGACCGTTCTATTGCCTTTGACTATCGATGCATTGGTCTCGCCAAAAAGAACGTTTGACGTGTTACTCGACAATTTCGCTCTCGCGATTTTCGTCTTCCTACCGTTGTACGCGCTGGTACTGAAACTTTTCTATCTCGGTATTAGCCGTCGGTACTACATCGAACATTTGGTTTTCTCGATGCACTTGCATAGCGTCGGTTTTCTCGTCTTGACCGCGTTGGCCTGTATCGCATGGGTCAACGCCCGAGGAGACAGTCAGGGCACCGTACTGCTTTGGCTGCAGAGCGGTTTGGTCTTCGCGTACTTTGTCCACCAGTTCCTGGCGTTACGACGCTATTACCGCCAGTCCTGGCCAAGAACATCGATAAAGTTCATTGCACTGACCGCCGTCTACGGCCTTCTACTCAGTGCGACCATGTTTTCTACAGCCGCCATTACGCTAACCACCTTGTAAACAACCTTCGGATCACCCTGGTCACGCCGGCAACTAGGCAAGGGTGTCGTTACCCAGACGATCGTACGCCTCGTTGCTCGCAACTAGATGTTGAACCGATCCGTGGACATCACGAAAACAGCGCTCGAGAACACCGCCCTCGAACATCGCCGATGCACCTAGGAAGTGATAGAGGTGAGACACGACCTCAGCGCAAAGTTCGCTGCCATACGCCACACAAGCCATCATCTCGTCGATACCCCGGTTATCAATGATCCCCACCGACTGGCATTGGTCCCAAGCTTTAGTCATGGTGTCGATGCCTAACGCGCGTACCGACGCAATTTGCATTCGCGCTTTACCGATCTCGTATTCAAACGCGCCCCTTCGTGCGAGCGGTGAACCAAACCCTCGTGACTTCGACTTTGCGAAGAGGATCGCCTCGTCGACAAAGCGTTCGGTAACCCCAAGCGTAAAGCCTAAATTCTCCCCAGCGACATATGCTGGGTATGGAATCGCGTATTCGGGTCCTCCACGTTCCGGATCGCTACGCGGCTCAATGGTGCGATGACGAGGCACGAACACATCGTCGCACGCGATATCGAGACTCCCCGTTCCTTTCAACGCCATGACATTCCATTCACCGGTAACATCAAACTCGGATCGCGGAATCACGACGGAACGAATGCCGCTGCCGTCCACTTCCAACGTCGTTAGCAAAGCCCAATCGGCATGGGTACAGCCGCTGGCGAATTTCCATCTTCCACTGACCACCACGCCGTCATTGGCCATCGTGTATTGCCCGGTTGGTGCAGCGACGCCAGCGAAGAACGGCACAGCACCGTCACCAAATACTTCGGCAAAACCCTTCGCGGGTAGTTTCGCCGCAGCAGCGCTCGCTGCGCCCGCATGGTTAAACCCGACCCAGCCGGCGGTGGCATTCGCGTACGAAAGTGCTGCAAAAAATTGAAGTTGTTCGGCGAGGGTCAAATTATCGCCACCTATCTCCGCTGGAGCCTTGACCAAGGGCACTCTGATCGCTCGCATGATGTCCACCAAGGATTCCGGAGCACTTCCCTGCCGGTCCGCCTCCACCGCGGTCCGACCAAGTTCTTCGTCGTGAGTTCGGATAGCCTCAAGAAGTTCTTCGATGGAGCGCGACATCAATGAATCCTCGGGCAGCTATCAGATTCGAGCTTCTTCGACCACGGAACCTCTCGCGGCGATTTCTTCGTCTCGCATTCGGCTGCTCTCTTCGGCTGACAAGATATTACGCGACCGAGTGATAGGCAGGTTCGCGGGTCCAAACGTATTGCGATTCTCAAGGTCAATACAATCCTTCGCCTGGTAGCTGTCTCTTATACACATCTGACGCTGCCGACGAATAGAGAGGTGTAGATCTCGGTGGTCGCCGTATCA
>CAXDSX010000064.1:0-11476 GCA_963992075.1 uncultured Pseudomonadales bacterium
GGCTAGCTCGATGCCCTCGAAAACGGTTTCGCGATACTTCATCTGGCCTTCGGCGACCCAGCCGCGCATGTCGTCCAGGAAATTTTCGCGTTGTTCTTCGAAATCGGTGACGACGAAACCGCGCATGGTGATGCGCTGATAGACCATATTCGATAGCGTGGTGACGCCCGTGGAGCGTGCACCGAAATTGTTGTAGGCCGAGATCATTCCGCATACGGGGATACGCCCCCCGACGTTCATCCGAGGTAACGCGGCGTCCAAGTGTTCGCCTCCCACGTTTTCAAAATAGACGTCGAGGCCTTCCGTTGCTGCGGCTTTTAGATTCTTGCGGAGTACGCCTTCCTTGTAGTTGATGGCGACGTCGAGGCCAAGCTCGTTCTCGAGCCATTCGCATTTTTCGGCACTACCCGCACTACCTATTACGTAACAGCCTTTGATCCGCGCAATTTGCGCAGCCACTGAACCAACGGCACCGGCTGCCGCGGAAACGAATACGTTTTCGCCGTCCTTGAGTTCACCGGTAATAAGCATGCCACCCCATGCCGTAAATCCCGTTGGTCCCAACACGTGCATGTAAAGGGTGGGCGAGAGCCCAGCGGCGTCGAGATGGTTGACGCCGCGACCGTCGGATAGAACGTGTTCGCGAAAACCGAGCCCGTGTTGTACGACGTCACCTTCGGCGAAGGCGGAGTGGCGACTTGCCGTCACCACGCCAATGGTGCCGGCCCCCATGGCCTGGTGAAGCCGCTGTTGTCCGTTCGAAAGTCGTGGCCGCATGGCGGGATCGACTGACATGTACTGGTTTTGAATCAAGAACTCACCGGTGGCTGGATCGTCGACGGTTGTTTCGACGATTTGGAATTGGCTCGCGTCGGGAAGCCCTTCGGGATATTCGATGAGGTGTACTTCGCGAGAGATCGTAGCCATGTTTCGTTACCTTGAAGGTGGGCGAAACACCGTAGTTGGTTTCCTGTTGTGAGGGAAGCTTTCAACCCTTATCTTTTCATTCACTTGAAACTGATGAAATGGTGTGTGGATGGTCAAGGTGAGCGCTGCGCAAGCGGTTCGGACAAAGACTGAAAAGCTAAGGCAACGAATCGACGAATTGGACCTCGAAGGCAACGTGTCCGATTTATCGATTGATGGCTATACCGTGATCCGAGATGCAGCGCCCCTATCGTTTTTCGAGGAGCTTCGCGAGAGTATTTTGAATATCAGTCGTCGCATCGAGGGCTTCCGGCGATTCCCAACGAACCTGCTCAATGAGGGAGTGGTCTTCGAACGCTCGGTCCAATTGGAAAGCTTGAATACTTTGTACGAATTCCTACTAGGTCCCAACTTCATCGTTAGCCAAGTGTCCGCGTCGGTCAAGCGGACCACGCCGAAACCCTTTGCCATTCACGCCGACATGAACGGCTACGAGCAACCGTTTCCGGGACACAGTGTCATCGCCACGTCGATCTTTTGTTGTGATGATTTCACCGAAGACGCGGGCGCGACGAGATTCGTGCCCGGTTCGCATCACTTGCGGCGGCACCCAGTCGACGGCGAAGGAGAATCGGAAGCGATTGCAGTTAACGCCCCGACGGGCTCCATCATTTTGTGGGACGGGGCCATGTGGCACGGTAATTGTCCTCGTACGCGGGCGGGTGAACGGGTCGTGTTGCACCTAACCTGCAATCGCCAAAACGTTCGGCCCATCGAGAGTTACCGAGGTATTGATCCAGAGGTATTACGACGCAACCCGCCTGAATTTGCCGCGCTTCTTGGTCTTAACGATCGCTGGGAACGACGTGAAATGGTGCGCGATCGCTAGTCCAGTCGATCGATTTATTGCGACAACTTGTAGGTTACGACCGCCATTGCGACCTCATCGCCCGCCTCGTTGGTGACGGAGACATCGCCGGTACAAAGAGTGCCCCCACGACGCCGCACGGTCGCGGTCGCGGTTAAATCTGAATTGACCGCCAGCTTAAGGAAATTAACAGTGAAGCCAACCGTCGCGCCCATGGCGGTTTCTTTAAGGTCGGGGTCTGACCAAAACGAGGCCGTTGCAGCGACGTCAATCAGTGCACTGATGGCTCCTCCATGAATGCGACCGATACCGAGTTCGGCCCGATAGGGCATCCGCACGACGACATGGTCGGGACGATTACTCACCAACTCTATGCCGAGGAGATCGGCAAAACTCTCGGTGGCGATACGCGCCACGCGTTGATGGTGTATCTCGGGCATGAGGCTAGCTTAACGCAGTGTCTTTGCGACCAGGAAAGCGGGGTCGCTCATCGCAAAAAGCTGGATCGAAACTTGATCCCCCAATGGTTCTCATCGAGGGTAGCGATCCACAGGGTGTCGAACGTGTTGTAGACCGTCCCATCTTCATGGCATCGCTCCACCGTCATCGCAAGATGGACCTTGTCCTCCCCGACGTGAACCGCTTCGATCTCTGCGATGACGCTATGGTGCCAACCCTCGTCGTCGAGGCGTGGTTCGGCGGCGGTACTTGCGGCGATGGACTCTCGGGCGCTCTCGAACGTCCGAAATCGTCCCAATGCTAAGCGGGTATGCGGATAATTCAACGTGCCGGCAAGTCGTTCATGGTCCTGCGAATTAAAGGCGTCAATGAACGCGTGGGCGGTGGCAATCCCAGGGGATTCAGGGCTCAATGTCGAAAACCTTTGGTCTAGTCATTGACTTCATCATAGACACCGAACGTTCTGATGCATACCCAGTAGCTTGGTGCCCCCGGTGCAAAGCATTGCCCCCGCTGCATTTGATCGTTGTGCTTTTATTGATCGGAAATGTTGGATGGGCCCATGAGGATGATTCCGTGACGGACCTTGCACTCGAACGACGGACAGCGGAAGGCCCGGTCCGGGGCAAAACATCGGAACCCGGTGCCATCGCTTGGTTGGGGGTGCCGTTTGCCGACGTTGCCGAACGCTGGACGCTGCCGAAGCCGCCCCCGGCGAGAGGGTTACCGTTGGTGGCGACCAACTATCGTGAACCCCCTCTTCAAATGTCTGGTGATGGGCGATCCAGTACGGTTGCGGGATCCGAGGATTGCCTTTACCTGGATATTTATGCGCCTGCTGAAGCTGATCCTGAAGAAAGACTCCCGGTGATGTTCTGGATCTATGGAGGGGGCCAAACGAGCGGATCGTCGCGAGCGTACGATGGGTCAAGACTGGCTGCGGAAAACGACGTGGTCGTTATCACAACGAACTACCGAGTGGGTCCGTTTGGTTGGTTTCACCATCCTGCTGTCGTTCCGGAGGGTAAGACTGGGCAATTTGCTCTGTACGATCTCATGACGGCCCTGGCTTGGGTGCGAAGGAATGCCGCTAGCTTCGGCGGGAACCCTGAGAACATTACGATCTTTGGTGAGTCGGCGGGTGCACAAAATGTGCTCGCGCTTTATATGGCGCCGGCTGCTGAAGATTTGTTTGACAAGGCCATCGTTCAAAGTGGCGGATTTTGGAATATGAGTCCAGGCCAGGCCACCAATTCGGTTATGGGTGATCCGCCGGGAACACCAGCGAGTGCAACCGAAATCGTGATTGATCTGCTACTCAGTGAAGGCCGTGTCCACACTCGAAAAGAAGGTGAAGCTTTAGCCAATCGCGAGGAAGAAATCGGCGACTGGCTACGGCAATTGTCCAACGAAACGATCCTTGCGGCGTATCGGGACAAAAGTAATCTGATGTACGACATCCCGAGTGTCGTCTACGACGGCGTGTTGATGCCACGGAGACCAAGATCTGCTGCGGCTAAACCGTTGCTAGTAGGCGCAAATCGAGACGAGCAGAAGTTATTTCAGCTCTACAATCCGTCTTTGGTTCGCTGGACTCGAGGGAAAGTAGAGATCATCGATACCGAGCGATACGAAGCGTTCAACCGCTATTACTCAGACTGGTTGAACTTTGACGGAGTCGATCAGGCCGCGAACATGGCGACAGGGCCGGTGTATGCGTATCGATTCGACTGGGATGACCTGGGTGCGAGTCGCGGACGGGATTGGCCGAAAATCCTGGGTGCAGCCCACGGGTTGGAAATCCCCTTCGTCTTCGGAAACTTCCGTATGGGATTCTTTCAAAATGAGCTATTTGATGAGTCCAATGCTAAGGCGAGGATTGAACTTTCGGCTTCGATTCGATCTTATTGGACGCAATTCGCGCGTACCGGTCATCCCGGTCGTGGTCGAGACGGTGACTTGCCCAAATGGGAGCGTTGGAACGGCGGACAAAAACTGGTGTTTGATGCGAATTCGGACGGCGGCATTCGCATGGAATCGGCGGTAATTGATCTTCCCGCAATTCATCTCGCGCTATGGGCGGATCCGCATCTGACGGACGACGAAAAATGCGACATATACAAAGACATGACGATGTACCCGGCGTACCCGGTGAACGATCTCAAGGCGCGCGGGTGCTGGTAATGCTTGACGCCCACGCTTTACGTTCGCCTTTGTATCGACAATGGAAGGGGCTCCTGTTGACTCAAGACTTAAGGAAGTCCTTCGGGGCGTTATTGACCTCGGTTCGGGAGTGGGCATGAGTTTTGTCACGAACAAGGGTGTTGATATTCACTACGATGTTTATCGAGGAGAAGGTGAAAAGAGTCGGCCGTGGCTGACGTTTGCGCATGGCGCTGGTGGCAATGCGGCAAGCTGGTGGCAGCAGGTCCCCTATTTCTTTGATGATTACGACATCGCGACCTTTGACCATCGAGCTTTTGGACGGTCGCGATGTCGCGACGAGGATTTTGATCCGGATCTGTTCGTTGATGATTTAAGGCGCGTGCTTGATGCGGAGGACATTCCCCTGACGGCGCTTTGTTGTCAGTCGATGGGAGGTCGCACAGGGCTCGATTTCGCCTTATCTGAACCGGATCGGGTGTCGGCCCTTGTCATGAGCCATACGGTGGGCGGCCTAAGTAGCGAGGCCATCGATGAGATCCGCCGCGACCAGGTACGGCCACCACCGACCCTGCCTTTCGGTAGTTGGGCCGTTGCGTTGGATCTGCCTGAGAAAAATCGTCCGTTATCGCATCTCTACAATTGCATCGGCGCAATGAACCTCGACTTTACCCGTGTCGGTTTGGCTGGACTGCGCGGTCGTGGTAAACAAATCGATGCTGCCGAGATGCTAGCTTTCGAAACGCCGACGCTATTCATTACGGCAGATAAGGATGTGGTCGTACCGCCGAGCGTTGTTGAGATAGGAGCGTCGATGGTTCCTGGTGCCACACTTGTTAATCTGGGCGACGCAGGTCATTCGTCGTATTTTGAGATTTCGGATAAATTCAATCGTGTGGTGAGAGAATTTCTTGAACCGCACCAATAAAGGAGCGATGCCATGACAGAGCCATATCCAGCGCACCCTCAATTGCAGGGAAATTTTGCGCCGATTCGTATGGAGGCCGATATCGATGACCTGGTTATCGAAGGCGAGCTACCACGATCGCTTGAAGTCGCGTATTACCGCAATGGTCCGGACCCACAGTTCCCACCGCGGGGAGAACACCATTGGTTTGCTGGAGACGGTATGTTGCACCAGTTCGTGATTGCCGATGGCAAAGTGCGATACCGCAATCGTTGGTTGCAGACCGTCAAGTGGCACAAGGAGCGTGAAGCGGGACGTTCACTGTTTGGTGCTTTTAATCCGATGGACGCCGATCCTTCGGTAATGGGTATTGAGACCGACGGCCTGGCTAACACCAACGTGATTTGGCAGGGCGGACGTCTTCTCGCCCTGGAAGAAGGACACGCCCCTTTTGAAGTTGATCCGCAAACGCTTGAATCCATCGGGCCGTGGCGTTTTGACAATACATTCGAAGGTCCAATGACGGCGCATCCTAAAATAGACCCGGAAACGGGCGAAATGATTTTTTTCGGTTACATGGTGGATGGCATGCTCGGCAAGGGACTTTCCTACCAAGTTGTCAATGCGGATGGGGTGCTGACCCGATCGGAACGGTTTGAGGCACCGATTAGCAGCATGGTCCACGATTTCATTGTGACGTCAGAGCACGTTATTTTTCCTATTCTGCCACTTACCGGAAGCGTCCAAAGAGCGATGCGGGGTGAGCCGGCTTTTGCCTGGGAGCCGGACAAAGGCAGCCATATTGGCGTTATGCCTCGGGAAGGTTCCGTGGAGGACATCCGGTGGTACGAAACCGATCCTTGTTACGTCTTTCATCCGATGAATGCGATGACGTCGGGGAATACAATCCGCGCGCACGTCATGCAATTCGAAGAGGCGCCGCTATTTCCGCACGCTGACGGTAGCGCGGCTGATCCCAAAAAGGCGAACGCGCGGTTGTGCGAATGGGAAATCGATCTCGCTGATAATTCGCGCGGGGTCAAACGGACGTATCTAGATGATATTACCGGTGAATTTCCGAGGCTCGATGAGCGTCGAGCCGGACTTGAATATCGGCACGGTTATTACGCGGCATCGACGGGTCGTGAGGGCAGCATGGGTTTCAACGCGCTGGTGCATCACGATTTTGCAAAAGACGTCGCCACCCGTTATGAGCTTGACGCCGGGGATTATTTAGGAGAACCGGTATTTGTACCCGAAGAGGAAGGAGCTGACGAAGGCACAGGATTCTTGCTGACGCTTATTTATCGCGGTACTGAAAACCGGAGTGATCTTGCGGTGTTTGATGCCAGTGACGTTAGTGTGGGCCCAGTGGCGGTGGGACAACTCCCGCACAGGGTCCCGTACGGTTTTCACGGCAACTGGCATTACCTCAATGGCCGCTAGGAAGGAACGGCGAAGTTTTTGGACATGGGGCTACCAATCGGATGAACCGTCGCAGAGTGAGCGACTCGCCGCGGCCGAACGGATTGCTAAACGCTCGGGGAGAGCGATCGAACCTCCGCCAATTCCAGATATTGATGCGATAGCGCTCCGGCGACCCCGCGTTAAGGTTCCGGTGAAGTTGGAGGAATTTGTCTCGGCATCGCAGCTGGAACGGGTGACTCACACTCACGGTGGCCATTCGCTGGAATTGCTGACGGCGTTAAGAGGTGACTTCGATAACCCACCAGACGCCGTTGCACATCCTCGAAACGAGGATGAACTCGAAGCCGTACTCGAATGGTGCGATAGCGAGCAACATGCGGTAATCCCGTACGGCGGTGGTACTAGCGTTGTTTGGGGCGTCAACGCTCCCCTCGACCGAGATAGTGCGGTGACGGTCGATCTTGATGAAATGAATGCCCTGTTGGAGCTCGATGAAACTTCGCGCGCGGGAAGATTTCAGGCCGGGATGCTCGGGCCCGATATTGAAGCGGCACTTAAACCACGCGGGCTAACACTGAGGCATTTTCCGCAGAGTTTTCCATGGTCGACGGTTGGTGGGTGGGTGGCAACCCGATCCGGGGGCCACTACGCCACCAATCAGACTCATATTGACGATTTTGTCGAGTCGACCCGGATGCTGACCCCTAAAGGGTGGTTTGAATCGCGGCGTTTACCCGGTAGTGGCGCGGGTCCAAGCCCTGATCGACTGGTGATTGGGTCGGAAGGCACGCTTGGGTTGATTAGCGAGTGTTGGCTGCGTTTGCAGAAGCGGCCAATTTATCGGGCTACTGCCGGGGTTGCTTTCTCGTCCTGGGAGGAGGGAGCTGACGCCGTTCGTCATGTCGTGCAGACGAAACTTTGGCCTGCCAATTTACGGATTCTGGATCCGTTAGAAGCAGCCAACGCTGCGGGGATGGATGGTGAATCGGCCCTCCTCATCATTGGGTTTGAATCGGGCGATGTACCCCAGGGTGAAAACATATGGGCGGCGATCAACATTGCCCGTGAATTCGGCGGGGTGGTGGACGACGACGATGTTCGTATTGACGATGGCGGTGGAGGTACCACCGGTCGGCAGGGGGCTGTCGGCGCCTGGCGTGACGCATTTATTGGCGTAAACGCGGGTCTTACGGCGGGCTTGGGACTGCTCTCAGACACCTTTGAAACGGCGATCACCTGGGATCAATGGCCCGAATTTGATGGTGAAGTCCGCGAGCGCGTGGGGCGGGCGTTACGCGAGACACTTGGTGAGGATGCTCAACTTTCCTGTCGTTTCACTCATGTCTACGCTGACGGTCCTGCCCCTTACTATTCATTTAGTGGACCGGTCGAGATAGGTGGCGAATTGGAATCTTGGCAAATCATCAAAGACGCAGCTGTGGATGCAGTCATTGACGCAGGTGGTACGGTCACCCACCACCACGCCGTCGGCCGTATGCACCGGGATGGTTGGGAAAGGCAGCGACCAGAGCTATTTGGTGAGGTTCTTCGTGCGGCTAAACATTCGCTCGACCCCCACGGGGTACTCAATCCAGGTGTTCTCTTCGATTCCTAATCTAGAATGGGGCTTTCGCCCGAGACAACGCTCATGAGTTTTGGCCGTCTTGTTGTCGATCTGAACGCACTCTCGGCGAACTATCAGCGATTTGTGGAAGCTTCGGCGGGACTGGCTGGCGCCGTGGTGAAAGCGGACGCATATGGTCTGGGCATGGAAGCGGTTGCGCGACGGCTCCGAGCCGACGGCTGCGAACATTTTTTTGTGGCAACGCCAGAAGAAGGCATTGCGCTGAGGTCGGTGATCGACGAGGCCGTCGTGTACGTGTTTTCGGGTCCCCCAGATCACAACACAGCGGCAGTTTTCGCGTCGGCAAACATCGTTCCTGTGCTTAATTCACTCGAACAAATCGGATTATGGAAACGACAGAAAGGAGCGCCGGCGGCACTGCATGTAGATACGGGAATGCAGAGGCTTGGCCTTGATCCGAAAGAGGCCAAGTCGACAATGCTCGAGGGCATCGATCTAGTGCTTCTGATGAGCCATCTCGCGTGCGCAGATCAACCTCAACATCCACAAAATGAACGCCAGGCATCCGCGTTCAAGCGGGTCTTTGAAGGTTTTCCGGGCATCGAAACGAGCTTTGGCAATTCGGCAGGAACCCTCAATGGCAGTCAATATCAGGGCGGGATAACGCGGCCGGGAATCGGTTTGTACGGTGGCAATCCCTACATAGACAGAGCCAATAATTTTCATAGGGTGGTCGTGTTTGAAACGCAAGTCGTGCAGCGTCGTCGTGTCAAAGCAGGGGAATCGGTAGGGTACGGAGCGAAATACGTGGCAACACGAAACACCGAAATCGCAATCGTTGGGATCGGCTATGCGGACGGCGTATCAAGGGTTCATTCGGGTAAACGGCAGCTTGCTCATGGTGGCGCACGTTTGCCTGTCCTGGGTGAAATAGGTATGGATCTGATCCACGTGGATGTGACCGGATATCCGGATATTTCGGTTGGCGATTGGCTCGAAGTTTTCGGCGGCGTCATTACTGTAGATGAAATGGCTGAGATGTCGGGGACTTCGGCGTACGAAGTTCTTTCGCGGATAGGGTCACGTGTTTCGCGCGTATACGTGTAGTTTTTAATATGATGTATCGGAAAGGTTATTTACTTGGGGGATGAGATGGCGTCGATCAACAAGGATGGTGTTCTTGCAGGAAAAGTTGCAGTGGTCACGGGTGCTAGTCGCGGTATCGGCGAGGCGATTGCTGTCCGGTTCGCGATGGAGGGTGCTCGAGTGGTTGTCTCGGCACGCACAGTCGAAGAAGCCGACCATTTTTTGCCGGGCACGATCAAAGCAACGGTCAAAAAGATTACCGATGCGGGCGGTGAGGCAGTTGCCATCAAATCCGATTTAGCGGTTGCTGAGGATCGGGAGGGTCTCATCAAGGAAACCGAGGAGCGTTTTGGCCCTGTGGATATTCTCGTTAACAACGCTGCGGTGACGTGGTTCGTCCCGGTCCACGATTTTTCGGAAAAGAAGTTTCGAACCATGATGGACGTGCAAGTTTGGGCGCCGTTCGAGCTCGCTCAGGCGTGTTTGCCTTCGATGCTCGAACATGGTGGTGGCTGGATCTTGAACATTTCCTCCCACGCGGCGATTCACCCAGACGCACGGGCGCCTGGCGGACATGGCGGCACCGTCTACGGAATGTGCAAAGCTGCACTCGAGCGGTTTACTACCGGGCTCGCGCAAGAAGTCTATGATGCTGGTATCGGCGTGAACGTAATTTCTCCCGGGCTTGTCGCTACCCCGGGTGTGGTGCACCACAAGCTGATTAACGATAGCAACAAAGACCGGGTGACCCCGGTCGAGCATATGGCGGAAGCGTGTTTACGGTTGTGCCACGGTGACGCCAAGAGTTTGACCGGGCGGATTGATTATGCGGATCAAGTCATCGAAGAATTCTCGCTTGAACCAGCGGATTTGATCTAAACCGGATAGGTACTCCGACAGTGTCGCACTGCGCATCATAAGCTTAGAAAAGCGGTTGCCGGAGGGTGTATAACCCTAGAACTGACTTGAGAGATTTTGACACCGCGTATTCGTGTGCGCGCATGACAATCAAGTTCAATAAGGGAGAATCAAAAACGTGAGCGAGCCCCTTCACAACGAATTGGCACCGGATTCAATTGAGGCCCGCGATCTGCGGCATTTGTTGCACCCGAATACGAATCTAGGCGAGCTACAGCGCCAAGGCCCGGCGGTGCATTCCGAAGCCAAGGGCGTTTACCTTTGGGACAATCACGGTAAGCAATATTTGGAGGGAATGGCCGGCCTCTGGTGCACGGCGCTGGGGTATGGAGTTGAGGAACTCGCTGATGCTGCGAGTGAACAACTGAAAAAGTTGTCGTATTCGCAGCTTTTTGGGGGCAAGACCAACGAACCGAGCGTGCTCCTCGCCGAAAAGTTGATGGAGATTGTTCCCATTGAAGGCGGGCGGGTCTTTTTTGGGCTAACGGGCTCTGACGCGAACGACACGCAAATTAAGATGATGTGGTACTACCACAATCTCATCGGTCGACCCGAGAAGAAGAAAATTATCTCGCGTTGGAGCGGCTATCACGGCGTGACGGTGGCGAGCGGAAGTCTCACGGGCTTGCCGCCTTTTCACAAAGCGTTTGATTTGCCGATTCAAGGCATTCTGCACACGGAATCGCCGCACTATTATCGGGAAGCTCGCGAAGGAGAGACGGAGGACCAATTCACGACTCGACTTGCCAACAGCTTGTCGGACTTGATTGAGGAAGAAGGACCTGAAACCGTCGCGGCTTTTATCGCCGAACCGGTATTGGGAGCGGGTGGCGTGATCGTGCCCCCCAACGGGTACTACGAGAAGATACAAGCGGTCCTTGAACGCCACCGAGTCCTTTTTATCGACGATGAAGTCATTTGTGGATTTGGTCGAACGGGTAATCCCTTTGGTTGTCAAACCATGGGCATCAAGCCCGCGACCATGAGTGTGGCGAAAGCGCTTTCGTCCGCCTATCTCCCGATCAGCGCCGTCATCATCCCGGATTCGATGTACCAAGCATTTGTCGAGGCGAGTTCGGACTTGGGTAATTTTGCTCACGGTTTTACGTATTCGGGCTGTCTCTTATACACATCT
>CAXDSX010000065.1:0-11341 GCA_963992075.1 uncultured Pseudomonadales bacterium
ACTTATAAAGGATCTTGTTAGAACGGGCGGCGTGAATCATGTGGTGTATGGCGGAGAGGCAGGGATTCGAACCCTGGGTGCCAAGAAGGCACTCCTGATTTCGAGTCAGGCCCGTTCGACCAACTCCGGCACCTCTCCGTCGAGAAGCAAATTCTAACGGGAATGGGCTCGGGATGAACCTTCGTAACAACGACCAGTCTGGCCTCCCGGCAAGCTCCTGTTAAAATGCGCATTCTCGAAGCCGCTGGTAGAAATGATCGTGGACGCTAACCCGACTGTATTCGAAATTGATCCGAATACGTTTCAGACGGATGTCGTTGAACGCTCCAAACAAGTTCCGGTAATTCTCCTTTTTTGGACCGATCAAGTCGCTCCTGCTGCTGATACGAAGCGTGTACTCGAGACGTTGGTCGCCCAGTATCAAGGCAAATTTGCACTCGGTTTATCGGATGTTGCCAAAGATCAAGCGCTTGCCCAGCAGTTACGAGTCCAAGGTATTCCCAGCATTCGGGTTGTCGCTGACGGTCAAATAACCGAACAAATGGAGGGGCCTCAGGGAGAAGCCGCGTTGCGGGAACTGGTCGATAAATTGACGATGTCGGGCAGCGACCTTTTGCGCGATCAACTTGCGGTTCACCTTGCGTCGGAGGATTGGGATAACGCGTTGGCGATTCTCCAGCAAGCGATCGACGAAGAGCCGAACAATGCTGGTTACAAAGTCGAATGGGCGGACTTGCTCGTTCGAAAAGGCGATCTCGATGGTGCTCGTACAGTCGTTGCGACCATACCCGAAGAGACCCCGGACCGGGAGCGGCCAGTGACACGGCTAGAGATTGCTGAAGAAGCCGCTGGTATGGGAAACCGCGAAGATGTGCAAGTTGAGTTGGAAGCTGATCCGTCCGATCTCGACCTGCGCTATCGCGCCTCGATTCTTTGCGCTGCCGGAGGTCAGTACGAAGAAGCCTTGGAACACGCGATGTTTATTCTTCAAACCGATCGCGAATTTCAGGACGATATAGGGCGCGCGACCATGGTGAGAATCATGTCTTTACTCGGCAAGGACGCTGATATCGCGAAACGGTATCGCCGTCGTATGTTCAACTTCATGCATTAATAATGAACGTGCGCGGCGCACGATGGGACATTCGTTTAGGTTACGGCCCGATCGCGTTCTTCGCATGTACTCCTTGTTCGTAAGCGTTTATGCACAGTAATTTGACGGACGATGTTGAACCACTTACGCGTAGTAATTGGTAATAAGCCAATACCAGTAATGCTCATAAGATATTGATAACGTTACATATTAATTCCTATACCTGACAAATATCTGCTTTGGCGAGATAAGTTGCTTACTTCTATTCAGAGGTTTGTCACCGAGTTATCCCAAGACTTATCCACAATCCGTGATGCGGGTTTCGTACATGGATTCACCAAGAGCCACGGCGTCTCGTCCGGTTTACACTAGTTCGGACGCCTGGGAAGGAGTATTCGTGTGGACAAATCGCTTGATGCGCGTATGCGAGCGTACCGAGATGCTGGAGTTAAACAGGTGGTCTTGGGTTTGGCTGACGTTGACGGGGTCATACGGGGAAAGTTCGTGGACCTCTCGAAACTCGAAGGCCTGATGGCCCATGGTGGTGGTTTTTGCGATTGCATTCTTGGTTGGGACGTAAATGATCAGTTGTACGACCGCGGTACCTATACCGGTTGGCACACCGGATTTCCGGACACGCGATACCGCTTGGTCACGGACACAGAACGAGCGATCCCAGGCGAAGGCACGCCATATTTCATTGGTGAGTTTGTCGACGAAGATGAGGATTTCCATCCCGTTTGCCCACGCTCGTGTTTGCGACGCGTACTAACAAGACTAGGGGACCTCGGATACACGGCCCGTTCCGGATTTGAGTACGAATTCTTTGTCTTTAAGGAAACGCCCGAGTCGATTCGGGAGAAAGGGTACCGAGATCTCACCCCTGTCACGCCGGGAAACTTTGGCTATTCGGTGCTGAGAGCGGCGACTCAGTCGGAGGCGTTCAATGGACTGATGGACTACTGCCGTGAATTTGAGTTTCCGCTGGAGGGACTTCATTGCGAGACCGGTCCAGGTGTGTGGGAGGCTGCGCTGTCCGCGAGTGAGGGTATCGAAGCGGCGGACCAAGCTTCGCTGTTCAAGAATTTTTCGAAAGTCTATTTTCAAAAGCGCGGCGAACTCGCGACTTTTATGGCGAAGTGGTCGATGGATTACCCGGGTCAAAGTGGCCACTACCATTTTTCTCTTCTCGATGCCGAGGGAAAAAATGCGTTTGCTTCTGCAGAGCCTGGGGACGTGCCGGATACGGCAAGGTACGCGTTAGGAGGTTTGATGCACTACCTACCCGAGTGGCTGCCGATGCTGGCTCCTACGGTCAACAGTTTTACCCGACTGGTACGAGGTGCTTGGGCACCGACGTCGGCGAGCTGGGGCATTGAAAATCGTACCGTAGCTTTTCGCTTTATTCCGGGTGACGCCTCTCGTCAACATGTGGAGAATCGGGTCGGGGGGGCGGATGGCAATCCCTACTTAACGGCAGCAGCGACACTGGGCGCAGCGGCGTTGGGGATTGAAGAGAAGATTGAGCCAATTGCCGCGGTTATTGGAAACGCGTATGAGCAAGAAGGTGCGATGGGGAGCGAATCGCGATTTAGTCCGACGTTACGACATGCGGCGACCCGCATGGGTGAATCTAAGGCGGCGCGTAGGGTTTTTGGTGACGCCTTTGTAGAACACTTTGTCGGTACGCGGATATGGGAGGCCGAGGAGTCTGAGCGCTCCGTCAACGATTGGCAGCTAGATCGATATCTCGAAATTATTTAGGGAACGAGGAGATGGATGGATCCCCATGCGAATAGGGATACTTAAAGCCGATTCCGTACGGGACGAATTTCAAAGTGAATTTGGTGACTACCAAGGCATGTTTCAGCGTGTGCTTGATAGTGTTGGAAACGGTGCCCTTGAGTATCGCACGTACGATGTTCTTGCCGGCGATTATCCCGAGTCGATCGATGAGTGCGATGGCTATGTGATTACGGGTAGTCGCGAGAGTGTTTACGACGAGCAGGATTGGATCCGTCGACTGGGTGACTTCGTTATCGCGCTACACGAGCAACAAAAGAGAACCGTTGGAATTTGTTTTGGTCATCAATTGATCGCCCACGTATTGGGAGGCGAGACCACGCCTGCCGCTAGGGGATGGGGTGTCGGTGTACACGAGTTCCGGGTCGAAGACGCGCCGCCGTGGATGTCGGAGAAGACTGGGTCGTTTCGGCTCTTATGCAGTCATCGCGATCAAGTAGCAAGACTTCCTCAGGACGCACGTGTTTTTGCCAGAAGTGATTTCTGTCCGGTGGCTGGATTTACACTCGGAGAGCATTTCGTCACGTTTCAAGGCCACCCTGAGTTCGTCAAACCGTATGCCGAGATTCTGATGGAGAGCCGAAAAGAATTACTGGGAAGCGCGTACGACAAGGGGATTGCATCACTCGCCGAAACGACGGACGAAGCTCAGGTGGCGACATGGATGTTGGAGTTTTTTCAGCAATGACGGAGCGCGAGCCGAAACGATTCCGGAATTACCTCAGGCGTGCTGAGCTACTTGTTAGTTCCAATGAGCGTCTTAGGGATCTCGCGACGCAAGCGACGGGTAAATTGTCTGGTATTGCTTCCATCCGTATCGATACAGTTCGGGACCAACTGAATTTGTGCATAGCGCTTGTTAGGAGCTGGATGCATGGTGAATACGACGGTGTATCGCGTCAGACCATCGTCGCGGTGACTGCGGCACTTCTGTACTTCGTTGTGCCGTTTGACTTGATTCCCGATTTCTTGATCGGTTGGGGATTTATCGACGACGCGTCTGTCGTCGGTTACGTGATGTCTATGCTCGCGGCGGAAATGGATGCCTTTCGTCAATGGCAAGAACGAGACGTCGAACGACAAGATCCGACCGTTGAGTCCGGAAGTAAGAAACAGGAATTAGCATGAAAATCTTTTTGTCGCTTGGGCCATTGTGCTTGCTCTTAGGTTGTACCGAAGATGTTAGTAATTCGGAGAGTATTCGGCGCTGGTTTGTCGATGCGTCCGATGGCGGCACATTGACGATCCCGGCGGGGCATTACGAGTTTGACCGCTCGCTCGTGTTACGCGCGAACAACATCGCGATCGTTGGTGCAGGACAGGGACGTACGGTGCTCTCTTTCAGCGGGCAGCGGCAAGGTGCAGAAGGCATTCTTCTCACGGGGAATGGCATTCGAATTGAAGGCTTGGCGGTCGAAGACACTGTTGGAGACGCGATCAAGATTAATCAAAGCAGGGACGTGGTTATTCGAGACGTGAGAACAGAGTGGACCCGTGGACCTCATACTGACAACGGCGCATACGGCATCTATCCGGTCCAATGCGAGAACGTGTTGATCGAAGCGTCTGCAGCGATCGGGGCCAGCGACGCAGGCATTTATGTTGGCCAATCAAAGCACATCATCGTTAGGAACAGTGTCGCTCGGCAAAACGTCGCTGGGATCGAAATCGAAAATTCGACAGACGCGGATGTGTACGGCAACCACGTCACCGAGAATACTGGTGGCATTCTGGTGTTTGATTTGCCTAACTTACCTGTCCAAGGCGGACGCCGAACCAGGGTGTTCGACAACAAGGTTAATGCGAACAATACGCCGAACTTCGCGCCGCCAGGAAATACTGTGGCCGGCGTTCCGGCTGGCACGGGAATCATGATCAGTGCCAATGACGATATCGAGGTATTTGGCAATAGTTTGATCGATAACGAAACGGCCAACATGTTAGTTGTTAGCTATTTGATAACCGGGAATCCACTAACCGATGCGAATTACGATCCCTATCCTGAGCGGATTCACATCCACGACAACGTATTTTCGGGAGGCGGCCTTACGCCCGATTCGGATCCTCTAAAACGCCTCGTTGACCAAACGAAAAGGCCGGTGCCCGATATTGTCTGGGACGGTTATTCGCGTGAAGAAGGGAATCCTCAACTTTGTATTGATCGTAATCAGGGAGCCGATTTCGTGAATCTCGGGGCGCCGGTGGGGTTTGTTCCGTCTTTTGATATGGAACCGCATCGGTGCACGCTTGATTCACTCGGGACCGTTGATCTTTCTGAGTTAAGCGCGATCTAGGGGATCATCCTGCTCGGCTCGTCTCTCGGCTTGCGTCGAGGCACGTTGACTTGCAAGGGCGGAGAGGCCGAGGTAGAACGAACGACTTGATTGGGGAGAGTGTGATGGATTTGCATTTTGCGTCGGTGTGGGAAGCGATCGCCGACATCGTGCCGGAGCGCTTGGCGCTTATTAGTGGCGACAAAACAACCACTTGGGGTCAATACGACGACCGGGGTGCACGAATTGCGGGCTTACTACAAGCGCACGGTCTCGGTCCGGATTCGAAGGTCGGCATCTATTTGCATAACTCCAATGAATACGTAGAAGCCCAATACGGGGTGTTTAAGATTCGAGGGTGTCCCGTCAACGTCAACTATCGTTACAAGGCGGATGAGCTGGTCTATTTGCTCGACAACGCGGACGCGGAGGCCCTGATCTTTCAGGCCTGTTATGCGATGCGCATCTGGGAGATTCGTAAACAACTGCCCAAAGTCAAACTCTTCATCCAGGTCGATGACGGTACCGAAGCGCTGCTCGACGACGCGTTAGATTACGAACAGGCGATTCGAGATCAGCAACCGGCAGAACGCATAGAACGTTCCCGGGATGATGTCTACATGCTTTACACGGGCGGTACAACGGGGATGCCAAAGGGTGTGATGTATTCGCATGGCATGTTCGTCACGGCCATGATGGCTGGGGTTCGACAAATGGGGCTGGACATTCCTACGAGTGTCGAAGATGTCTCGGGGATCATTGGAGCGCTAAAGGAGAAGGACGCGTTTCCTATTAGCCTTGCTGCCTGTCCGCTGATGCATGGAACGGGTATGTGGCTCGGCACCATGATCCCGCTTCTGCAGGGTGGCACGGTGGTCACTATTCCGAAGCTTGGCCTTGATCCACACGGTCTATGGTCTGAGGTGGAGCGCAATCGGGTTCGTCAGATTGTGATCGTGGGCGACGCGTTTGCTCGGCCCATGTTAGATGCGCTTGAAGAGGCAGAGAAAGCGGGGAGGGGATATGACATCTCAAGTCTGCAACAGATTACTTCGAGTGGCGTTATGTGGAGTAAAGAAGTCAAAGAAGGGCTCCTCGCCCACCACGACATGACGCTTCTCGACACCATGGGATCAACGGAAGGTGGTATGGGAGCCTCGGTCGCGACGCGTGATGCGCCTGCGGAGACGGCAAAGTTCAAGCTCTCTGCTGGAGTCCGAGTATTCGCTGACGATGGTTCCGAAGTGGTTCCGGGCTCTGGCGTGACGGGACGAATCGCGACCAGTGGTCTGGTGCCTCTGGGTTATTACAAGGATCCGGAAAAATCAGCGGTGACCTTCAAAGAGATCGATGGGGTTCGTTACAGCTTCCCCGGAGATTACGCCAGCGTCGAAGCAGACGGCTCCATTACGCTGCTTGGACGGGGTAGCAATTGCATTAACACGGCCGGCGAGAAGGTTTACCCGGAAGAAGTCGAAGAAGCCATCAAACGCCACCCGGAGATTGTCGATTGTCTTGTCGTGGGGTTGAAAGACGAGCGTTTCGGACAACGTATTGTTGCCGTCGCTTCGCGTGACTCCAGCATTGCCCTTGAGGAAGAGCAACTCATCGACTTCGCCCGTGACCATCTGGCAGGTTACAAGCTGCCGAAACAAGTGTTGTTTGTCGATGAAGTGCGACGGGCCGCTAACGGTAAAGCCGATTACAAATGGGCCAATCAAGCGGCCGAGCGAGCTTTCGATTAAGTGAGTACCACGCCTAGTACTGATTCAGAAACACCCGGTCCCCTCGAGGGTGTGCGAGTGCTCGACCTCACGAGCATGATCTCAGGCCCCGTCGCGACGATGATGTTGGCTGATCAAGGGGCCGACGTCATTAAGGTCGAACCGCCGGAGGGCGAGCTTGTACGGCATATGGGTCGAAATGCCGGTGGATTAACGTCGGTGTTTCTTTCGGCGAATCGGAGTAAACGCTCCATCGCCCTTGATCTGAAGAATCCGGCGGGTGTCGATGTCCTCAAACGATTGATCTCGACGGCCGACGTGTTCGTCCAAAATTTCCGGCCCGGCGCAATCGATCGGATGGGATTAGGCGAGTCCGTGGTTCGAGACTTAAACGCGTCGGTCATCTATGTCTCGATCAGCGGTTTTGGCGAAACCGGACCCTACGCGCATAAACGCGTCTACGACCCTGTTATTCAAGCACTGTCGGGCCTCGCCGACATCCAAATGGACGCTGCCAGTGGCCGTCCACAAATGATCCGGACGATCATTCCAGATAAAACGACCTCGGTGACGGCCGCTCAAGCCATAACCGCTGCGTTGTTTCGTCGAGAGCGGTCTGGCGAGGGACAACACGTCAAATTAGCGATGCTGGACACCATGGTCGCGTACTTGTGGCCAGAAGGTATGGCCAGGTATACGTTTGCCGATCGCGCGCCAGAGCCCAGCAGAGGTGAAGCTTCGCCCGACCTTATCTATCGAACGCAAGATGGATACATCACGGCGGGTGCGCTTTCTGACAAAGAGTGGCAAGGCATGTGTCGAGCGCTCGATCGGCCTCAGTGGATCAATGACGAGCGGTTTCGTACGGCCAATGCCCGTGTCGTGAACGGTAAGTTGAGGCGAGAGCTGACTGCCGAGGTTCTTTTGACCGGATCTAGTGTCGACTGGCTAGAGAGGCTAGATGACGAAGGCGTGCCGTCGGCACCCGTACTTGGACGTCATGAAGTCCTCGATCATCCTCAAATTCAAGCGAACGAAATGATTGTTGAAGAAGTTCATCCGGTCGCCGGTCCGATTCGGCAAGCACGACCCGCGGCGCGATTTGATCGCACGCCTGCGCGGATTCGTGGCCCCGCGCCAGAGCTTGGGGCCGACACCGTCGCGATACTAGAGGAATTAGGAGTTAGCTCGGCGGAAATCGATGAGCTTGTTGCCGGCGGTGCCGTTGTCGTCAAAAAGTGACCTCCCGCTGGCCATGACGAGGATCAACGGGACTCTGGTATAAACTGCGGTCCGAACATGGGGAGGCTCTTTTATGGGTATGCAGAATAGCCCTCTGCTGATGTCACGGCTGGTTGATCGGGGCGCCACCGTATCGCCAAATGTCGATATTGTGACCGCGACTGACGAAGGCAGTCGGACGCAGACCTATGCGCAAACCCGAGATCGAGCTCACCAGCTCGCCAACGCGCTGAGGGATGCGGGGATTCGGGTCGGTGATCGAGTTGGAACATTCATGTGGAACGGTTCCCGACACCTAGAGGCATACCATGCGACAGCGGGCATGGGGGCGGTACTGCACACGCTTAACGTCCGTTTGTCGGAAACCGATCTCGAATACATCATTAATCACGCTGGTGATCGATTGATTATCGCGGATGCCGACGTGCTGCCTCTGCTCGAAAAACTGAGCGGACGGATGCCGACGGTGGAAAGGATCGTGGTCGCGACCGAGGCCGGATTTGAAGGTTGGTCGACCAGTCTGCCTGACGCGGTTGATTACGAAGCATTTATTCAAGAGAAGCCCGCACATTTTGAGTGGCCCGAGATCAGTGAGAATTCGCCTCTGGGACTTTGTTACACGAGCGGTACCACGGGTCGTCCTAAGGGTGTCGAATACGAGCATCGGTCACAATACCTTCACACCATTGCTCAATGCATGACGGATTCGATGGGGCTTTCCGGAGCCGACGCGGTTTGCGGGATCGTGCCTATGTTTCACGTGATGGGCTGGGGTATCCCGTGGTCTGCGTTGATGTTGGGGTGTAAACAAGTGCTGCCACATCGGTTTATGGATCCGGCACGCTTGGTTCGTCTCATGGCGGATGAAAAAGTGACGCTGTCGGCAGGAGTTCCGACGATTTGGCAGGGGGTGAAATCGGCGATCGAAGCAAACCCCGACGCGTACGATCTTTCATCGCTGGAACGCTTAACGTGTGGCGGCTCCGCCCCTCCGTCGTCGCTCATTCGTTGGTATTGGGATGAACTTGGCGTCGAGATGATCCAGGGTTGGGGGATGACCGAAACGAGTCCATTGGCAACGCTGTCCCGGCGGGTAATGAAGCGAGGCCATTTAGAGATGACGCTTGATCAACAGATCGACAATGTCGCGAAAGCAGGCCAAATCATACCGGGTCTAGAACTCGACATATTCGACGAGGAGTTCAATCGGGTCCCACATGACGGTGAGAGTGTGGGCGAAATATTGGTGCGCGGGCCGTGGATTTGTTCAGAGTACTTTAACGATCCACAACCGGAGAAATTCCACGGAGATTGGCTCATTACCGGAGATGTTGGGAAGATCGACCCGGAGGAATATCTGATCATTTCAGATCGATCGAAGGATCTGGTTAAGAGTGGTGGTGAGTGGATTTCTTCGGTAGATCTCGAGAACCACATTGTTGCCATGGACGGCGTCGTGCAAGCGTGCGTTGTTGCCCATCCCCATCCTCGATGGGACGAACGACCGGTCGCGTTGGTCATCCTTGCGGCCGATGCCGACGTCGCGCCAGATGCGATACTTGAACACTGTGCAACCGCATTCGCGAAGTGGCAGTTGCCCGACGACATATTGTTCGTTGATGCGATCCCATTGACCTCAACGGGAAAAATGGACAAGAAGATTGTGCGTGCGGATTTGGAGGAACGAGGCTATACGCTTCCCGATCTTCGTGAGAGTTCGTCTTGAATTTGATGGGAGAAGGTAAAGCCATGGAGTTTTCGAATCGCGTAACGGATATGTTGGACATCGAATTACCGATCGTTCAAGCCCCCATGGGTTGGATCGCTCGGTCGCAGTTGGCATCGGCCGTGAGCAATTCCGGTGGGCTCGGAATCATAGAGACGTCGTCGGGTGAGCTCGACGCCATTCGGCTTGAAATACAGAAGATGCGGGAACTGACGGATAAACCTTTTGGTGTCAACATAGCGCAGGCCTTCGTGCGGGATCCCGATATCGTCCGTTTTGTGATCGATCAAGGCGTGAAGTTTGTAACGACGTCGGCCGGTAACCCGGAGCGATATACCGACGAATTAAAAGCGGGCGGATTGACCGTTTTCCATGTGGTTCCAAGCCTGGCAGCCGCAAAAAAGGCGGTATCTTGTGGTGTTGACGGCCTCGTCGTTGAAGGAGGCGAAGGCGGTGGTTTCAAGAATCCACGAGACGTCGCGAGTATGGTGCTTTTGCCGCTAGTACGTGCGGAAGTCGATGTACCGATCATCGCAGCGGGAGGATTTGTGGACGGCGCTTCGATGGCGGCGGCATTTGCGTTAGGGGCTGAGGGCATCCAAATGGGAACCCGAATGGTGTCGGCGGCTGAATCGCCGGTCCATCAGAACTGGAAGGATGCCATCGTTGGTGCAAGAGAAACCGACACGGTTTTTTTGAACCGGTTTAATTCTCCAGCCTTACGTGCGCTGCGGACCGAAAAGACCACGCGGCTCGAGAAAGATCTCGAAACCAATGCCATGGCCGAATTCGGTACCTCCCAGGATCTATATTTTGGTGGCGATATGGAAGCAAGCATTGCGCTGACGGGACAGGTGTGCGGCAGGATCGATGCGGTACGTCCCGTGGCGGAGATTCTTGCGGAAGTTCGGGCTGAGTTCTTTGAGGTGGTAGGTGGCATGGCGACGCGGTATCTAGGAGAATCGTCACCGTGAGCGATGTCACTGCCCAGGTTCGCTACATCAACGATGAGTGGAAAACTCGCGATGATAGAGCGTTCATCTATTCCAAAGAAACGCGTCGCGCGAATACGAGTCTCCGGGAGGTTCAAATTTACGACGCGCGCCCGTTGCATGCAGCCAGTGAACTCGATTTGGACACCAACGGGTTTGTGTTCGCTGAATGCGACTTTGGTGTTGACGACTTTCACGATGATGGCGAGATTCGAGCATGCTACGACGAAGCACTTGTCCCTATGGTCAAATCGCTCAGTGGTGCTAACGACGTAAGCGTATCCGGGCACCAAGTTCGTACCGAAGATCCCTCGACGTTCCTGGGTGCGTACTCACGATACCTGCACTGCGATTATCCGTTAACCCCTTCTCCGAGTCGGGAAGCCGCGATGTTGGGCCGCGACCTTGGTGGTGCAGACTATGCCTGGTCTGTCTCTTATACACATCTGACGCTGCCGACGAATAGAGAGGTGTAGATCTCGGTGGTG
>CAXDSX010000066.1:0-11120 GCA_963992075.1 uncultured Pseudomonadales bacterium
CTCCTACCCCGGTCAAGAAAATCGAGCCTGCCTGGCTCATGCCTGAGAATTGGGTATCCCAAAGCCTGGTTACACCGGTTGACCGCCATCATGTGCGGGCGTATCATCCCCCCAACTTGAGGCAGCCCAGGCACGGCGTACCTCTTGGGCATTCTCGGCCATTCGAACTAGGTATAGGGAGGGATCATGCGTGCTGCCGATGCGATCGTTCGCGCCCTGGAGAAAGAAGGAGTTGAGTATATCGCCGGGTTCCAAGGCGGTGGCCTGAACCCCCTTTGGACGGGCCTAAGGAACTCCGAAACCATCAAGGTTTTCTCAGCCAGGAACGAGCGTCTGGGCGTAGAGATCGCCGACGGGTATGCTCGTTCAACCGGCCGAGTGGGTGTGGCCATGACTGGGACCGGACCAGGCGCCACCAACACCCTGACTGGTATCGCCGGCTCCATCGCCGACAACATTCCAAGAAAATTTGCATGGTCGGTGACAGCATAGAAATCCAGCGGACGATCCAGCTGAATCTCGAATCCCGCCGGATGCAGGATGGCTTCGCCACGGGCAAACGCATACGCGTCATCCGGCGTGGTTTTGGTACCAAACAAAAACGCATCAAATGAATAACGCGTGTGGATGTGTAAATCACCAAAATACGCGTTGCGAGGTGTTTCATCCGCAAAATTTGCGAGGCCAGCAAACAACAGCAACAAATAAACACCTGCCTTACGTTTCATCATCACCATCTCCCCACTTTTGCCGCGGCCCTTAGCCCTATTGAGTTAACCAACCATGCTCCTGAGGTTTACGTCCCGCACGGATATTCAGCGGCACATTGATTAGCGTCGGTCCGTCGTGTGCCATCGCCTCATCAAGCGCCGCGCGCAGATCTTTAGGATCCTCGACATACCAGCCCTTACCGCCGAGGCTCTCGACCATCAGGTCGTACCGAGCACCGTAGGTGAGATTTCCCGGTGGTTGAATTTCGCCAGGTGCTGGCGGTTCCGTTGAACCGCTGTGCCCCCCGATACCCCCGTTATTCAACACGATCATTTTTACCGGCAGGTGGTAGCGGATCATGGTTTCGATCTCCATGCCGGTAAATCCGAAGGCCGAATCCCCCTGCACGGATACAATCGGTTTGTCTGGACTGGTCACCGCGGCAGCGATGGCAAAACCCAGTCCAACGCCCATCGTTCCATAGGTGCCCGCATCCAAACGATGCCGTGAATGCACGTTGGGCATTTGGGTACGACCGATGTCCATTGTGTTAGCGCCCTCGCCGATGATGACGGCGTCGTCTGGTAGCCAATCGACGATGTCTTTATACGCACGGTAATAATTTGACGGCGCAGAATCATCATCGATCATGGGTTGCACCGCCGCATGGTTGGACTCGGCTTTCTCTTTCAATGTGGTCCGCCACGCAGTTTCCGCAGGGTAGAACCATTGCCGGTTATCCAGAGCTCGATTGAGCTGACCAACCACGGCTTTTCCATCCCCGACCAAAGCTACTTCGGTCGGCACGTTGGTACCAATTTCTTCAGGCGAGATGTCGAGTTGAACAACGCGCACGTTTTCATTAAAGCGTGGTGGCAGACCGTAGTGCATGATCCAATTCAGTCGTGCACCCATCAGGAACACCAGATCGGCTTCGCGCAGCGCGGTACTGCGCGCCGCACCCACCGAAAGTGGATCGTTATCGGGCATCGTACCTTTGCCCATCGGAGAATTGAGGAAGGGCAGTTGAGTTCGCTCGATGAACTCTCGGATCTCATCTTCCGCTCGTGACCACGCCATTCCTTTGCCCACAACGACCAAGGGCCGTTCAGCAGATTCGAGTGCACTCAGGGCCGCTTCGACCGCTTCCGGATCAGCAAGTGTCCGCGGTGGCTCCGGAACTGTCGCAGCTTGAGCAACGTCTTCTTCCTCGCACTGGCCGTTAATTATGTCGTCTGGAAAGTCCAGGTAAACGGGCCCTGGACGGCCGAACAACGAATGCCGAACCGCCTGGTTAACGTAGTAAGGGATCCGGTGGACGTGCTCAATTGCATGCGCATACTTGCAATACGGTGCCGCGAGTTCGACCTGACGTTCCTCTTGAAAGCCGCCCATGCCGTTTTGGTACACCGGAGAAGCTCCACCGATCAAAATCATCGGCCAGCAGTTCTGCTTTGCGTTCGCTAATCCAGCAAACGCGTGGATAACGCCGGGTCCCGAAACGGTTAGACATCCCTGCGGGCGCCCCGTCAGATACCCAGCCGCATGCGCAGCGTAGCTCGCAGCTTGTTCGTTGCGCATGCCGACGTATTGGATACCTTCTTTTTGGGCTACCGCCGCAAATCCTTGCACCGGAAAGCCGACGATGCCGAAAATATAGTCGACGCCTTGCTGCTTAAGGCTTCGCGCCATGAGGGTTGCACCACTTACGGTCCCCATAGTCTTCCCCTAATTAATTGATGACCGCCTAAGCTAGCGCGGGGACACCCTCCGACTCAAGGGGTATCGCACACGTCTCGTATTTCGCCACGGCGATTCCATCGGTACGTCGATCACGATAATCTCGTTTTTCTTACACGGGGGACGATATGAGTTACGACCAAAACGCCGTGAGAAACGTTCTCGCCAAAGCAAAGGAAGACCGACGAAATTCGCTTACGTCATCCGAAGCGAAACAAGTCGCTAGCGCGTACCATATTGCAACGCCGGCCGAAGGCCTAGCAACCAGCATCGACGAAGCCGTCGCAATAGCCAGCGAAATCGGATTCCCCGTCGTTTTGAAAATTGTATCCCCGGACATCCTTCATAAAACCGACGCCGGAGGGGTGATCGCTGACATCAGCAATGTCGACGGTGTGAGGGCATCGTATGCAACGATTCTCGATAACGCCAAGGCCCACAACGCCGCCGCCCATATCGACGGGGTACAGGTACAGGCGCAGGTTACTGGCGGCTTGGAGGTCATCGTCGGGGCGACAACGGATCCTGTATTCGGAAAACTTGTGGCTTTCGGATTGGGCGGGACGCTCGTCGAAATTCTTCAAGACGTTACGTTTCGTCTTGCGCCAGCAGAAAGTGGGGACGCGCATGCAATGCTTGACGACATTTCCGGGAGCAAGATTCTTGACGGCGTCAGGGGTGAAAGCGGCGTTGATCGAAATGCACTCGCTCAGACCATCGAAAACGTCAGTCACCTGGTCAACGACTTCCCTGAAATAAGTGAACTCGATCTGAACCCAGTCTTTGCCTCCACCACCGGTGCCGTCGCCGCCGACGTCAGGGTCTTGTTGGATTTTGATGCCGTTCCACAACACTATCAGCGCGCGCCCGACGAAATCTTAGCGGCGATGAAGCGCATCATGGAACCGTCCGCGGTTGCCGTTATCGGTGCATCGGCCGAGGACGGAAAAATCGGCAACTCGGTCATGCGTAACTTGATCGACGGCGGGTACGAAGGCGAGCTGTACCCGGTACACCCTAAAGCCGATCAGATCCTCGGTCACCAGTGCTATCCATCAATCGTGGATATTCCCGGCAACGTTGACATAGCAATCTTCTGCATACCGGCCCAGTTTGTTGCGGGAGTCATCGCTGAATGCGGTCAAAAACAGGTGCCAGGTGCCATCCTGATCCCGTCCGGCTTCGCCGAAATTGGCGAGCATGAACTTCAGGACGAAATCGTAAAGGTCGCACGCGAGGCCAACGTGCGTCTCATGGGTCCAAATATTTACGGGTTCTATTACACGCACAAGAACCTTTGTGCCACGTTTTGCACGCCCTACAACGAGAAAGGGTCGGTCGCGCTGTCGTCTCAAAGTGGCGGCGTGGGTATGGCAATCATCGGTTTTAGCCGATCCACGAAGATGGGTGTTTCCGCCATTGTGGGACTCGGTAATAAATCGGATATTGACGAGGACGACCTGTTGACCTATTTCGAACAGGACCCCAACACGTCTGTGATCGCGATGCACGTGGAGGATCTGAAGGACGGTCGTGCCTTCGCGAGTGTCGCCAAGCGCGTGTCAAAGACGAAGCCCGTCGTCGTTCTCAAGGCCGGTCGTACAAGCCTTGGGGCAAAAGCTGCCAATTCACATACGGGCGCGCTGGCCGGCGACGATCGCGTGTATGACGCAGTGTTACGACAAAGCGGGGTGGTGCGGGCTAAAAGCCTAAACGACATGCTCGAATTCGCTCGAGGTTTGGCCGTGTTACCAACACCCAAGGGAGAGAACGTCTTAATCCTCACGGGAGCAGGCGGGTCAGGCGTTCTGCTGTCCGATGCGTGCGTCGATAACGATCTTTCCCTCATGGCGATGCCGAGCGATCTCGACGCCGCGTTCCGAGAATACATCCCGCCCTTTGGTGCCGCGGGGAACCCTGTTGATATTACCGGCGGGGAGCCTCCAACAACCTACCGCGCAACCATCGATCTCGCCCTTCGCGACCAACGAATTCACTCACTCGTGCTGGGTTACTGGCACACAATTATTACGCCGCCAATGGTATTTGCCGAGTTGTTGGGCGAGGCCGTGTCCAATGCGCGTGCCGACGGTAACGATAAACCCGTCGTCTGTTCGCTCGTGGGCGATGTCGAAATTGAGCAGGCTGCTGAGTATTTGATGGACCGCAATATTCTGGCCTACCCCTACACGGCTGAGAAGCCGGTCGCCGTACTCGGCGCAAAATACCGCTGGGCTAGAAATGCTGGGCTGATCTAGCAACCCTCACGGACGCGACGAATTCAACTCCGTCTACTTAATGACGCCCTGTTTGCTCAGGTCGTCCAATTCCTTTTGCGTTAACCCAAGATCATCATTTAACACTTCGCTGGAATGCTGCCCAAGCGACGGTGCCGCGTCGATTTCGACCGAGCTCTCCGACATGCGCACCGGCCAACCGAGAAGCTTTACCGCGCCGAGCCGAGGATGTTCAACTTCGTGAACAAAGCCTCTCTCGACGAGGTGAGCATTGTTATATAAGTCGCTCGTGTCGAGGACGGCACTCGCGGGAACGCCGCCCTCGGCAAGCTCGCGCATGGCTTGATATTTATCACGGGCGAGGGTCCACGCTTCAATGATCGCCCGCAGCGCGTCGCGGTTCTCGTATCGATCTGCTTGCTGACCAAATCGCGGATCTCGTATGAGCTCCTCTCGATCGATGACGCGACAGAGGGCCTGCCACATCTTTTCGGTCACCGCCATCACATAGACGTAATCATTCGCGCCACCACCAGCGCAACCGTATAGCGACATGGTTGGCAGCTGTCCATTTCCCGACCGATTCGCTGGCCGTGCGCCATAATTCCCCGAGGACGTGGCCGTGCGGAGGTAGTACGTCATGGCCTCCTGCATCGACAATTCGATCAGCTGTCCCTTACCGGTCCGAAGTTTTTGCGCGTAGGCGGCCGCGATGGCGAGCGCCATTTGCACGCCGGTACCCGCATCTCCCATGGTCGGGCCCGGTCGCATAGGCGGCCCCTCCATCTCGCCCGTAATCGAAAACGCGCCTGCCGCTGCCTGCGCCACCATGTCGTAACACTTGTAGTCAGACCAAGAGCCATCCACCCCGAAGCCTTTGATGCGTGCGTAGATAATGTCGGCCTTCACAGCCCGCATTTCCTCGTAACCAATGCCGAGTCGTTCAATGACGCCGGGGCCATAGTTTTCGACGAAGACATCGTATTTAGGCACCATCCGCATGAACAACGCGCGACCCTCCGCATTCCGCAGATCAATCGCAACACTTCGTTTATTCGAGTTCCAAACAAAGAAGTACTCGCGGTCACCGTCAGGCCCGCGACCGGGATCTCCACCGTCAGGACGCTCGACCTTCACCACATCCGCACCCAACCAGGCTAATGCTTGAGTACACGAAGTCCCTGCTTCGTACTGGGTCATGTCCAGTATCCGCAAACCATCCAACGCTGTCATGGACACCCTCTCTCGAACGTTAACAAGGGGGCATCGTCATGATGCCCCCAGCGGATCAGCTCAAGTAATCCTGAAGTTTTTCCGCAATCTCTTCGGGCGCGATCGCCGGTTCGAAGCGCTCCACCACGTTGCCATCTCCATCAATCAGGAATTTGGTGAAATTCCATGCGATGTCGGGCTTACCTTCGTGATTCGAAATCGAGGACGTCAAAAGTTGATAGAGCTCACACGCGCCATCTCCGTTCACTTCGATTTTGGAAAACATCGGGAAGGTCACGTCGAATTTAGATTGGGCAAATTCTAGAATTTCTTCGTCCGTTCCTGGTTCCTGTGCACCAAACTGGTTGCAAGGAAATCCGAGCACGGTGAACCCTTTCGCCGCGTTATCTTCATGCAATGTACGCAGACCTGCGTACTGTGGCGTGAGTCCTCATTGACTCGCTAAGTTTACGGCCAGACAGACCTGACCCTTGAGTTGTTCAAAGCTCACCGGTTCCCCGGTGATGGATTGCATTGTTATGTCGTGGAACCCCATGGTTTCTCCTTTGTTGCGCCCTAAATCATAACGCGATTAGAAGCCTTTGAAATTGGACTCCCTTTTTTCTCGGAACGCCGCCGCGCCCTCTCGAGCATCCGCCGAGAGGCCAACCAACGGAATGGCCGTTTCCGACCATTGCATGGCCGAATCGAAGTCCATGTGGGCGGTTCGCATCGCGAGTAACTTACCGACCTTCTGCGCGATCGGCGGCCCCGCTTCAATTTCCAGGGCGAGTTCCATGGTTTTTTCTTCCAACTCCTCGGGTTCGACCAGGTAGTTGGAAAATCCAGCGTCGTGTGCCTCTTCCGCACTCATGAAGCGTCCCGTCATCATCATCTCCATTGCCTTACGCCATCCGATAGCTCGCGGCAGTGACCAAAATCCACCTAAATCCGCAAAGACACCACGTTTGACATAGGCGACTTGGAATCGAGCTGCGGTCGAGACCACCGCCATATCGCAATGACTCGCCAGATCGAATCCGCCACCGACGCAAGGTCCATTCACCATCGCGATCATGGGGACTTCCAATCGGCGTAGCGCAATAAATGTTTCTGTCTCGTGGCGAAAATTCAGACGGTAGCCCTCGGCATCAATCTGACCTTCCTCCATCCCTTCGGGAACGGGGTCGGGATCGGGGTTTGCGGAACCGCCAAAATCCATGCCCGCACAAAACCCTCGACCTGCACCCGTGAGAACCACACAACGGATGGTGCGATCGAAACGTGCCTCGAACGCAATTTCGCGCAGCTCCCGTAACAGCGGAAACGTCAGCGCATTGAGTTTCTCTGGCCGGTTCAAGGTTAGCCAAAGAATGCCGTCTTGTTTCCCACGGCGTTCAGCTAAAATTGGATTTTCATCAGACATAACGAGTTCCCTTTCTTTTGTCAGATCGTACTCTGTATCCAGGTACAGCAGAAACCCTGCCCGTGATCCGTCTCCATTCAGACCACGCTTCTGGCACACTCTCCTCATGGACTATCAGTACATTCAGGTTGAGCCATTAACCCCAACCATCGGAGCGACTATCCACGGGGTTGACCTATCGCGTCCCCTCGACGACCACGCCTTCGAAGAGATTCATCGTGCTTGGATGGAGCACTTAGTCGTGTTTTTTCGGGATCAAGAATTGACTCCCGAGCAGCACTTGGAATTTGGGCGTCGGTTTGGCCCTCTGCACATTCATCCGGCAGCCCCGTACGTTCACGACAACCCAGAACTGATGCACATTCATACGGACCGCCATTCGCACCGAAACAACGGTGCGGGCTGGCACTCCGACGTCTCGGCCGACGAAGAACCGCCTCTCGGCAGTATCTTGCATCTGCACCAAGTGCCCCCGAGAGGGGGAGATACCCTTTTCGCCAGCATGTACGCGGCCTATGACGCATTGTCCGAGCCAATGCAGAACTGGCTCGAGGGCTTACGAGCGATCCATCGTGCCGACTACTCGGGTCTTTACGGCGACCACAAGCCTCAGCGCGCATCCCCACAATCGACCCATCCGGTGATCCGAACCCATCCCGTTACCGGGAAAAAGACTCTCTACGTAAATTCCGGATTTACGCGGCGTATTGACGGGCTGAACGCTGATGAAAGCCACCGGTTACTCCAGTTTCTTTTCGAGCACATCCAAAATTCCGCCTTCCAGTGTCGATTTCAATGGCAACAAAACTCCATCGCGATGTGGGACAACCGATGTACCCAACACCTGGCCATCTGGGACTACTTTCCAGAAACTCGCAGCGGTATTCGTGTCACCGTTAAAGGTAACCGGCCATTTTGTTGACTCAATTCCACCACTTAAGCAGCGGTTTCGGTTAAGGCTCCTCAAGAAGTGATCGGCCTACACGGCACACTGGATCGAATTCGTTGGATCAACTGTAACGCTAAACCATGCGACTAAAAGAACATCAACTAGCCAATCGTGCGGCATGGCAGAAGTTCGCGGCTCGATACGTGGAGCCGGCCGAAGAAGGTTGGGCCACTGACAATCCACACTGGGGTATATGGCACATACCCGAAAGCGAGATTGGCCTATTACCCAACGACCTGGCGGGGCAACGTTGCGTCGAAATTGGTTGCGGAGCCGGCTACGTTTCTTCGTGGATGGCTCGTCGAGACGCCAAATCGGTGGTGGGTCTCGACCCCACCCCCAACCAACTCGCTACCGCCAGACGATTGGAAGCGCAGCACCAATTGGGCATCAATTTCATCGAGGGTTTTGGTGAGGCCTTGCCATTCGCTGACGGTTGTTTTGACTTTGCGATATCCGAATACGGTGCGTCGCTTTGGGCTGACCCTTATCGATGGGTCCCGGAGGCAGCTCGAGTACTCCGTTCGGGCGGGAATCTCGTGTTCATGACAAATCACGCCTTTGCGATTTGCTGTCTACCTGACGAAGAAGATGAGAATGCTCCCATCTCGCAACAACTACAGCGACCTTACCTAGGCCTTTATCGGAACGAATGGGAGTTCTCGTCTAATGAAGTAGAGTTCCATCTCCCCCACGGCGAATGGATTGCGCTGCTACGAGCGAATCACTTCACCGTGGAACGCCTCCTCGAACTAGGCTCTCCGACAGCAGTTTCAGGATCAAATTACGGTTGGGCTGACGCGTCTTGGGCCACCCAATGGCCGACCGAAGAGGTTTGGTGCGCGCGTCGCCTGTAATCAATCTACCCGACCGACTGATTGAGTTCCGTAAATATCCGCTTGAAGTTACCGGCATAAAAGCACTCTTGAGCGCGTTCGTCGTGTCCGTCGAGAGCTCGACGAAACCGACCAATCGGGTCACGACCTCCTTCTGTATGGGGATAGTCGCTGGAGAAGAGATAGAGCTCGGGTTGGGAGCGCACGATGAGCTCACCAACGTCTTCGTATACGTACGGCGTAAAACCAAACTGCTGTGCGAGTTGTTCCGAAGGTTTGCGTGTCAAACGTCGTAGCGATTGGTCCGTTTTCTTCCAGATCTCGACGGTCCAGTCCAAACGCTGCAACATGGAAGGAACCCACCCAGCACCAAGTTCCACGCTCGCCCCTTGGAGCTTAGGAAAACGTTCAAAGACACCGTCAAGCACCAAGGCACTGATAAAAAGCTCAGCCGCATGGTGAATCGCTGTCATATCTTTGGCACGGACATTCTCGCCGCCACCTAGCCAGTCCGCGGGTTTGTCGCCACCGTTATTGAGCCAGGCGGGATCCAACTGATATGAAACGCCACCAATGTGAATCACAAAAGGAATGCCCGCGTCCGACAAGCGTTCCCAGAAAGCGTTCATCTCAGGATGACCAGGCGAACGGCCACCACATGGCCGGTGAGGGATCCATACTGCCCCCACACTCCCATCAACGATACAGTTATCAAGTTCTTCGACGGCGGCATCGGTACGGTCGAGGGGGATAATGACCACTGGCAAGAGGCGGTCATCATGATTGCAGAACGCCTGCATGGCGCGGTTGTGTGCCCGCGCCGCGCCGTATTGAAGCTGACCCTCCGTTTTGACTCTCGTGGACAGTGGCAGTGCTGCCGATAACGTCGAAAAAACCAGTTGTTTTTGAAATCCAAGCATATCCAGCGCAATGCCTCGATCAGCCCCATCGAAGGCCCCCAGCGCTTGGATTTCTTTGGGTCCTCGAATCATGTCATCGCCGAGCGCAAAGAGTTCTTCTTTGTACCTTTGGGAATGCCCATTTTGATGCATCAGTTCGAGTGCTTCTTCCTCAGACACCGCGGAGGCTGCATAGCTAATGGCGGGTAGTTGTTTGCGGATCCCAGGATCGGCAAACTCCGTTAGGAAGTTCGGCAATTCCATGATGTGACTATCGGCATCGTAATATTCACGGCCTGTGGCGTAGGTCATTGTTTCTTGAGATTGCGAAGACCGCGTTACTATAGCCCGAAGAGCCCATAGGAGGACTCATCAATGGAGGCAAAACTCTACGCTGGAACCGTAGGCTGGGGAGTGTGGGGCAGTGATGACTTAGGCGAGACGTGGGATTTTGCTTTTAAGGGCATTTATGCAGAAAACCGAATTTGGGCACTTTGTAGCCACGATCTTGACCCCGGCGTCGTTTTAGCTGGTTCAGATCGTGGCCTATTACGCCAAACCGCAGACGGCGAAGCCCAACACGTTCCTTCACCCGCCGACGAAAAGGGACGCTGCGTTTGGTCCGTCGCGCAAGCTCCCGATGATCCAAACGTCATCCTGATGGGTACCAACCCTGGCGCATTGTTTCGATCTGATGACGGTGGCAAGAGCTGGCGTGAACTTTCCGTTGATCTCGTAGACAGCTGCCCGTTTATTGGCAAACCTCGCGTGACGCGCATTCGGTTCGATCCTCTCGAAAACGACACAATTTGGGTCAGCGTCGAAATCGACGCGGTTCATCGGAGCCGCGATGGTGGTGATACCTGGGAAAAGCTCGATAACGGGTTTAAATTTCCCGACATACACGACATCGCTGTGATCGACAATAGCGGCGCACGCAAACTGTTGGCGGCGACCGCGGTGGGTCTCTATCGAAGCTTGGATGACGGTGCCAGCTGGGAGTGGAACAAGCTCGATTCACCCTGGCAGTACACCCGGGGCATCAAGCCGCGCGCCGATCTCGACGGTACCTGTCTCTTATACACATCTGACGCTGCCGACGAATAGAGA
>CAXDSX010000067.1:0-11091 GCA_963992075.1 uncultured Pseudomonadales bacterium
ATACGAGCGCAGCCTCGGTCTCGTGGGCTCGGAGATGTGTATAAGAGACAGGCCCTTACCTGGTGGTCGGCTTCCCGACCCGCCGCCCCTTCCAGACCCTCTAAGACCCGGTTGGCCTGGCTGGCCGAAGACGTCGCCATGATGGGAACTCGAACACACGTTACAGTCGACGAGAAGTAATCGGTGGTGAACGCCGCAAACTGGCCGCGGGAAAATACGAGCGCTAACATTGAGGATGGCGTCGTGTTGGGGAAGATCACTCGGCGTGGATCGGCTGTCGATCTGGCGAGTACGTAATTTGGGGGTACTTTTGTGAAGGATTTTGAAGGCAAGACGGCGGTCGTGACGGGGGCCGCCAGTGGTATCGGCTTCGGGTTAGCGGAACGATTTGCGCAAGAGAATATGCAAGTCGTCATGGCCGATGTGGAAGAGGAAGCACTAGAAAAGGCGGTCGAGCGCTTGGAGCAACACCAACACCGAGTGACCGGTGTCCGGGCGGACGTCTTGGTTAAAGAGTCCATTGACGAACTTTTTGCCAAAGCGCAGGAGCACTACGGAAATATTCATATCTTATGCAACAACGCTGGAATCGGAGCTTTCTCGGGTAATAGGGCGATTTGGGAGGTCGAAGAGCCGGACTGGAACTGGACTTTGGGCGTCAATTTCTACGGGGTTCTCTACGGTATTCAGACCTTCCTTCCCCACATGCATGCCCATGGAGAAGAGGGACACGTGGTGACGACAGCGTCCTTAGCAGGCCTCATGGGGGGATCGGGGACTTACGGCGTAAGCAAGCACGCTGTACGCGCTTTGGCCGAATCGCTAAATGGTGATTTGTTTGCCCGAGGTTCGAAGATCGGTTCCTCGGTGTTGTGCCCCGGATTTGTCAACACGAATATCGGCAATGCCGAACGGAATCGACCTGCGAACATGCAAAAGAGTGATTTTCCCGACGTTGACGATGAGACCTTCGCTCCATTTGCCGCGATGCTCAAGAATGGAAAGGCCCCGAGTGAAATCGCGGATATCGTGATCGATGCCATCAAAAACAACGTGTTTTATATCCTGCCTCACCCGGCCTGGGACGATACCATTCGCGAGCACTTTGACGAGATACTCGCAAGAAAAGAATTGCGGCGGTCTGGGGTGCCGGCGTTCATGACACCAAGAGAAGACGGAGAGAAGTACTAACGGCGAGCCTACCGTTGGTCACCAAAGTGTGCGAGCGTAGGCGCATTGACCAGATAACACTTCAGTGAGACTCAACCATGAATCAAGTTGCGTTGGACGAAAAAATCCGTCAAGGCGAGAAGTCACAGGCTGTACGTAAGAAACTAATCGAAAGAACACCCGAATCGGCGAAGGTCGCTCGGGATGGGAAAAACTCCCTCGCGCAGGAGGTTGTTCAGACCGTGGACTTACCGCATCCGATATATATCGATTCGGCAGAGGGTCCTTATCTCAACGACATCGATGGTAATCAATACATCGACTTGACCGGAGGGTTCGGTCCCAATGTCTTGGGCAATAAACCCGACGTGGTTGAACACGCCATAGGAAACCAAGTTGAAAAGGGCTGGCACTATGGAATTCCAACGTCTGGCCAACAACAATTATCGACGCTCATCAAAGAGGCGGACCCCTCGGTAGACAAATTGGTGTTTTGTAATTCGGGTACCGAGGCGACCATGTACGCGTTCCGCGCCGCAAGAGCATTTTCTGGTAAAAAAGTCGTGGCACTCTTTGACGGCTCTTACCATGGTGTTAGTGACTACGCGCTAGTTAAAGCGGACGCGAAGAGCGACAGATCACGTCCGACCGCCACGACATTGGGCAATGGAGTGCCGGGAGTGGTCGCCGATGAGCTCATGCTAATGCTGCCGTACCGCGATGAGGCCGCGTTTGACTTAATTCGAGAGCGTAAGGATGACCTGGCAATGGTCGTCGTCGAACCTGTGCAAAGCTCAAATCCGAGACTCGATAACCAGGACTTTTTCAGTCAGTTAAGTGAAGTCTGTACAGAGTGCGGCGTGCTGTTGATGTTTGATGAGGTCATTACCGGGTTTCGCATCGCGTACGGTAGCTGCAAGGAGTACTACGGTATTGAGCCAGATCTTGTCACGTACGGAAAAGCAGTGGGTGGAGGTTTGCCCATTGGTGTCGTCGGAGGCAGAAAAGACATCATGGACACATTCTCGGGTGCCGACGACGCACCGTTCATATTTACGGGCGGAACGTTCAGTGGGAATCCCCTCACCATGTCGGCCGGTATCGCGGCGATCCAATACATGAAAGACAACAAGGATGAAATCTATCCTTATCTGAAAGCTCAGGGAGATCGGCTCGGTCGGGAAATTAATCAATTCTGTAAATTAGAGAATATACCGGCGAAGTTAATGAACGCGGCTTCCATGTTCCATTTGGTCTTTAGTTCAAACGAAATTAACTCGGCGAGAGATATCGACAGCAGTCTGCGCACTGTCGAACGAGAGTTCTATCTGCATCTACTCGGCCACGATGTCCTTGTACCTGGGATCCATCTGGCGTTCCTCTCCTGGGCACATTCGGAAGCGGTGGTTGAGAAAGTCGTTAATGCTTTCCAACTTGCGTTTATGGATCTACGGCATGATGGATTGATCTAATACCGGTAAGTTTGAGAGCGGATGCGGCGTGCCGATTATCAGACGTTTGCAAAAGCTAAACGGCGTTAAACACCTCGGCCCAATCTTCTAGTGCACCTTCGTGGCCATGTACTACCTGCACTGTTACTTGGGTGTAACCGGCCCCGGCGATCGCTTGTAGATGCTCAACCAGTTCATCGTGAGTACCGCTCAACGTGGCCGATTTCACTAATTCAGGCGTGACGTGCGTTTCTTCGGGACGGACATACATCAGGTGACCTTTGTGGTTCTGCAGGTATCGCGCATCGGCGGGTTCATACCCATCGTGCACCTTTAGGTAATCGGCGAGTACGTTAGACAGCGGACCCGCCCGTAAATTTGAACCGCCCATGGGTCCTACCTCGTCCGCGAGATTGTGAAATAACACAGAAGTAGCTGGTCCCGCCTGAGCCATTAATCGTGCTTCGTCGGCCTGCTGGTCTCCCGTAAGAACAGCGCCTAGAAAGAATAGGTTGCTCCGTAAAGTCGATGCATCCTGTCCAGCCTGTTGCCACGCAGAAGTCATCGCGTTCAACGAATCGGTCGGATCAGCAAGTCCAAAGAAATTCAGCCAGCCCGCGCCCAACTCGGCGGTCAGTTGCTGCGACTTCGGCCCAAATGCCGAAAACCATAGGGGTATTTCGTCAGCAATATTGATCAGGCCTAGCTCTGGATCCAGGAATTTGACCTTGTGTGGCCCATCGGTATCGCTCCATTCAGCAATCTCGCCCGCTAGCATGCTTCGTACCACCTCGACATATTGCCTAGTACGCTTAAGTGGGACTGCCGTCTGTCCCATGGTCCGTCGCGCGGTAAAACCTGTACCAATACCAAAATCGATTCGTCCCGGCGCTAGCTTGTTCAATGACGCTAGCGCATTGGCTGCGACTGGCTCGATGCGATTGGAGGGAATAAGCACACCGGTGCCAAGACGGATCCGAGATGTTTCGTGGGCCGCTAGCGCCATGCAGACAAAGATGTCCGGATTCAGTAACTGGGTGTCGTAGAACCAAGCCGCATGAAAACCTAACTCTTCGGCTCGTTTAGCCCATTTCCACGAGTCCACCTCGGATGCAAACGCCACTGAATATTTCATATCTCTCTCCGAGTTCGAACTGGGCTGTAATTCTAAATGGCTGTTATAAACTTCTTCATCACCTCAAACGCGCGTGGATCATCCCGATGCACGCCGTGTCCACAGTCGGCAAAAATCTCAAGTTGTCGTACGGCGTCAGGTATGCAAGAGGCCATCTCCTTAACCATTGCAATCGGTGTAATCGGATCACTCTCACCCGCCGTTACGAGAGTAGGGCATTGGATGGCCGCAAGTTTTTCCCGATAGTCGAAAGTCCAGTTCTCGCCGCCAGGCTTTGAAAAGTGTTCGATGACCGCTTGTGTCCATATAGATCTTTGGTCTGCGTCTTTGTCACGTTCGGTCCTCGTATATAAAGGAAAACACTCTCGCATATAGGTAGCGGTATTCTCCGTATCAGGACCATTCCAGAAATCCTCAGCCGCAATACGCGCGCTCTCCCCACCGAACTGTTCAAACGCCTCAAATACGCGTTGCGGAACCATACGCGCGACGGTACTGGCCAATATTAATTTGTGCAGTCGGTCGGGATGCCGAATAGCGTAGTTCTGGGCCACAAATCCGCCAAAAGAAAGTCCCAACACAATGGGTGTTTGGATGCCTAAGGCATCAACTAGCCCGCGCAAGTCGTCGGCCCATTGATCGAGATGCCAGTTGTCCGATTTGTCTGAATCGCTGCGGCCTTGACCCCGATGATCGTAGTAAACGAGCTGAGCGACGTCGGCTAACGGATTGAAATCGGGCTTCATCGTCGAATGGTCCGCACCGGGGCCGCCGTGCAACACAAAACCAACAGGTCGCTCCACCATCTTTGGACCTTCCGCTGTAAGACCGGATCCCACAACGTCGACATACAAACGGCAGCCGTTCACCTTAATTCGCACGGTTAAATCCTTTCTTTACAACGTTGCAGGATCCAAACGTCACCACGCGCTCCGAAGGTGCTTGCTGTTGTCAACATCGCCACTGTTATGAGCACTCTCAATAGTGGTGTGGTTCGATTCATCGTTGTCGTCCCTCCCATAGGACCGGCTAGAGCATCACATCGTTTGCGTGAAGGCAACTTCGAGGAGGCATGACAGGTTGATGCGAGTGGCGTAGGTTCGACCGCAATGACGAAAGAAAAGCCGTTCGCCAACGATATCAACGTCCGTTACTACGATCGTAATACGGATGCCTTTATCGAGCGCACTGTCGACGTTGATATGTCGTCCTTATATGCACCGTTTTTGGAGTACGTTCCAAAAAGCGGTGCAATCCTAGATGCGGGCTGTGGCTCGGGGCGGGATACGAAAGCCTTTCTCGACTTGGGATACACAGTAACTGCGTTCGACGCTTCGAAAACCATGGCGGATCTGGCCTCGAGTCATACCGGGCAGATGGTGGAAGTCAGTCGCTTTCAGCAAATGCAATACGAACAGGAGTTCGATGGCATCTGGTGCTGCGCTTCTTTGCTCCACGTGCCCATGGCGGAATTTGACGACGTACTTACGCGATGTGTTCGTGCGTTATGCCCGACGGGAGTTGGGTTTATGTGCTTCAAAGAGGGAAGCGGGGAAGTCATGCGAGGAGATCGCCGTTTCACTGACTTTACGGAGGAATCGCTTCGCTCCGTACTCGAAGGCACGGACGGCATGAATGTGTTGGAAATCTGGCGATCCGATCCCTTGCATGGGAATCCGGAGTCGTGGGTCAATGCACTCTGGGTGCTTTCCTGACGTGCGACCATGGTACGTTGCTTTCCGTGCCCTGACGGACCCAAAAGGAGTCATCGCGGAGAGGTAGCCTGTCCGATAGCCCTCTAACACCTTGATAAAAATTGGCTGACTGAAATCTACCAGTTCGCCATGAGCTGACAATCAACCGGTGTTGCGCAATCCCGCTGCAACGCCGGCAATCGAAACCATCAGAGCGCGTTTAACGCGCTCATCTTCTTCGGCTCTGACGCGACGGAGTAATTCAATCTGCAACAAGTTGAGTGGCGCTGTGTAGACATTTCTCAAACCGATTGACTCAAGTCCCCACGGGTCATCAGCCAGCAAGGTATTCACGTCGAGTATTTGCTGCAGTGTGCTGATGTCGTCAGCCAACTGCTTGCGTAAGTCGTTACCAATAGATCTTAGATCGTCGTCGACTAGCGTGGCGTCATATAGCTGATTGATCACACTATTTGATTTGGCATACACCATATCGAGCATTGACAGTCTCGACGCAAAAAATGGCCATCTTTCGTGCATTTCTCGCAACTGACCGAGGCCTTCAGCGGTGCTGGCTGTGTCGTTGAGTGCCGTTCCAGCACCCAGCCATGCGGGCAGTACCAGACGGTTTTGGCTCCACGCAAAAATCCATGGAATGGCACGAAGCGCTTCAATGCCGCCGTCTTGACGACGGCGGGCCGGACGCGAGCCCAACGGCAAGCTTGCGAGCTCCGGTCCGGGCGTTGCCTGCCTGAAGTACCTAACAAAATGCGGATTTGCACGGACCCAACTGCGATAGCTGTCACAAGCTCCCGCAGCTAAGTTATCCATGAGTGTCCGCCACTTAGGCTCGGGCACGGGGGGCGGTGTTAAATTCGCCCGTAATATTGCGCTGGTGTACTGCCCCAGCGTGTTGACCGCTAGGGGCTGCAGGCCCAATTTAACGCGTATCATTTCCCCTTGTTCAGTGACGCGCAGGCCCTGCTCCAGCGACCCGGGAGGCTGAGATAGGAGGGCTTGATGCGCAGGTTCGCCGCCCCGACCTATAGTGCCTCCTCGCCCATGGAATAACTGCAGCTTGACGTTGTGCTTTTCGCATACCGATAGAAGCTGCTCTTGTGCACGGTATTGAGCCCATCCCGCCGTTAACACGCCCGCGTCTTTAGCGCTGTCGGAGTAACCAATCATGACAACTAGCGATCTACCGATACGAGATACATAGTCGCCGTCGTTGAGTAACGCATTGATAGTTTCAGACGCGCCGTCAAGATCGTCGAGGGTTTCGAACAACGGCGATACGGGCATATCGACGGGACCTCGCGTAGCCTTCAGTAAAAGTTGGACCGCGAGTATGTCGGAGGGTTCAGACGCCATGGAAATCACGTAACACCCTAGTGCCTCTCTCGGTGCTCTAGCGATCATGGCAAAGGTGTTGAGTACTTCCCGGCACGGTGCCGAACAATCAAAATCACTCGGGATGAGCGGGCGAGCGTTATTGATTTCTTTTCTGAGGAACGCTTGTTTGTCGGCTTCGCTCCATTCTTGGTAATACCCAAGACCCCGCGCGCGAGTGATTTCACCGATGAGGTCGCTGTGCCGTGTACTCTCTTGGCGGACATCCAGTGTGACGAGATGTGTGCCAAAGGCGTCCAGTTTCCGGATTAGGTCGAGTAGTTTGCCGTTGGCAATGATTGTTAGGCCGACCGTGATGAGCGACTCTCGGCACTGTTTCAATGGCTCGTTGATGTCGGCTGTCGCTAGCGGGTTCGGTTGTGGAAGCGAGGCATCTCTCAAGTAGAGACCTAACTGTTCACGTTGTGATCGAATCGCATCTCGCGTGGGGCGTAACAACGCGCGGTAGGGCTCGCGGACCCCCTGGGTGAGCGCCTTGACCTCGGCGGTTGCCGACGTCACGGACAACTCCTCATAAATTTCCGCCAAGTCTCTGTCAATGAGATCAGCAGCTTGCCAGCGACTGATCAACATCACTCGTTCGGTAATCGTTGCCGTGACGTTCGGGTTGCCGTCGCGGTCACCACCGATCCAACTCGACAAGCGAATCGGTGTGCGGGGTCTGTGTGGAATGGACAGCCCATTGTCTTCTGCCACGTGGTCTAAATGACGCAAGAACTTTGGTACCGCATCCCACAGTGAGTTTTCAATGACGGCAAAGCTCCAGCGAGCCTCGTCGATTGGAGTGGGGTGCTGCTCCAAAAACTCTTCGGTGTGCCAGATCTGAGCAATGAGATCAGCTAGCCGATCGCGGACGTGAGAGTCATCGCCATGACCTCTCTCTAATTCGCTGAGGCAGTGATGTATTTCGCCGTGCTTGTGGATCAACGTGCGGCGAGTGATCTCGGTGGGGTGCGCTGTTAACACCAGGTCTATGTGAAGATCGAAGAGCGCTCTCTCAATGTCCGCAGTTGGGACAGTGCCTTTGAGCTCATTGATCGTGCGAGAGACGACGCTTTTCGCGCCCAATCGCTCGCTCATCGATTCGGACGTTGTGAATTGTTGATCAGCGATATTGGCGAGATTTAGAAATTGAGCAAAGCCTCGGGCGATGAGGAGTAGTTGTTCGGAATCCAGTGCTCGCATCTCTTCAAAGAGTTCCGCAGTAAGCTCCGCATCTGTGGCGGATTTGGACGCTTGTCTGATGGACTCAATGCTCTGAAAAACATCCTCACCCGCGGTGGTTCGAATGACGTTGCCCAGAGTGTCTCCCAAGAGGCGAACGTTTCGTCGTAGAGCGGAGGTGTCCAGTGTGGTCATGGGAGATTTCATTCGTTAAGGCTTGGCGAACCGCGTGTCTTTGAGGCTGTCTTGGACGTCGGCAAACCAGGCATCGACTAAGTAGTACACTTAAAAATACAATAAAATCAATTACATAATGTAATTGATGGCGGAGAGGTAGTCTGCCTGATTGCGATCTAAATCGTCGAAACTTAATGATACTCTTCTAGAAGAATTCCAATGACCTATTTCTGAATGACCTGGTAAGGGGAAGGATCGCGAGCGAAAACGACAACAATTCGGGCGACGAACAAAGTAACGACGAAACGCCTGCAACGTCGGCGGAAGCGGCGGTCACGAAGGTGGTATCCAATTCGTAGCTTGATCGCGGGCCGTTCATAGAAGTCGTGCCACGGGTAATTAGCGCCTCGCGACCTGCCGTATCAGTCAAAAGGTTATGCGGAACGAGAGATTTATGACACAGAGTTTACAACCCACTCGATAACAAAGGATCAACACATGCAATTCGGTGCGCAATTCGTCAACTATGTCTGTACCTGGGATGACACGCTGGCCTGTATTCAGTCCATTCAGGACGGGCGATGGGACAGCCTCTGGTGGTCCGATCACTTCCTGGTTCCGGCAGGACGACCGATCTGGAACAGGGAGTCACTGGAGGGCTGGTCTGTGGTAACGGCAGCTGCAGCAATAACCAGGGATCTGGAACTCGGATTGCTGGTGACCGGCAACATCTACCGGAATCCGGCGTTGCTGGCAAAGATGGCGGTTACCGTGGATCAGATCAGCCACGGACGATATGTTCTGGGCATTGGTGCCGGGTGGTTCGGGGCCGAGCATGAGGCCTTTGGCATTGCGTTCCCGTCTCTGAAGGAACGCTGTGATCGTCTCGAGGAAGCGCTTGATGTAATCACGGCGCTGTTCGCACTGGAACCGGAGCAGACCGCGAGTTACGAGGGCAAGTACTACACGCTGAAGGACTCGCCGATGAACCCGCCAAGTGTGCGCAGGCCCCGCGTACCAATTCTCGTTGGTGGCAACGGCGAGAAGCGCACACTGAAGACCTGCGCCAAATACGCTGATATCTGCAACATCGACTTCAACAACCCGGGTGGAGTCGATGTGTTTAGCCACAAGATGCAGGTGCTGAATAAGCACTGCGAGGATCTGGGTCGCGACCCTGCTGAGATCAAACGCACTATGCTGATACCCATGCGAATTACTGACGACGAAGCAGCGGCGAAAGCCGAACTGGAACGTCGCCCGTGGATTCTGTGCGGCAAGCCTTCCTATATCGTCGACCTGATTGGTCAGTACTTCGACGCTGGCCTCGAAGAGATCATGTTTTCTGGTGTGCCGACGAAAAAGGAGAACTTCGACCGCATCAACGCAGACGTGTTGTCAGCTTTTGATTAATTCGCCCGAGGTAAAAGCTGGACTTAGTGAATAGGCTCGAGAGGTTTTAGGGAGCGAAGCTGGAGCGAGCCTGCACGCCCCACTTCCCATCAATTAGCGAGACGATCCAAAAGGATGGATAGTGCCCTATAACCGTATCGTCGATCCGGTAGCGGGTAAACTGAACGGCAAAGTGGACTTTGTCGGTCGTGCTCTGAACCGCATGACGATAATCCCAAAGACTGTAGTGCCACCCTGTAGCTTCAATGAAAGGACCAAAAAAATCGTCGGGAAAGGCGGTGTTTTCTTCTAGGACTCGGATCCGGCCACTAGCGATTCTCACATGCGGAAAATGAAAAGCGGCTTTCATTCCTGAAATGTCTCTGAGATTCCAAGCGCTCTGATACGCGAGCAGAGGTCCCAGGGCATCCTGTTCAGCACCCGGCTTGGCGACGATATCGTCTGAATGTTCACCGGCATGGTCGTGAATAAGACTCATCGTTTTAATAAGGCATCCGATTCATGACGAAATTGACCATGAACTTTAATTCACCCTGGCGTAAACGCAATGGCCCGGGCGGGCGCGATTATCGGTTGACCCGCTCAACACGGGTTGTTAGCGGCACTTTGAGCTTAGTCCAGCTTGATAAACCCATCTTTGTTGATCCACTGTTTGAAGGAATCTCGTTGCATATGATGTTCAACAAAACGTGTGATATTGGGGTGGGTGTCTTTGGGGAGCGCCTCCCCGGAATACATCATCTGGATAAACTGGCAATTGACGGCAATGTCAGCGATGGAAAATGCGTTGCCAGTTAAATATGTCTTGTCGCCGATTTCTGTTTCCAGATAGTCGAAGATTCCAGGCTGGATCTCTGTAATGATTTTGCTAATGACATCCTCGTCCGGTTCCCGTTTCATCATGCGGACTGCAATCCGATTAAAGAACTAGGCGGCCGTCGCCTTCGGCAATTCATTGTCTGCCCAATCTTCATACCAGAGCGCACGACCATAATCTCCATGGTCTGACGGGTACAAACCGGGGTCCGGAAAACGTTTCTCTAAATAACCACAAATCGCCGACGAATCCGGAATCGCAAGGTCTCCATCCGTCATAGCGGGAATCTTCCCCAGTGGTGAAATCGTTAGATGTGATTCCGGAGGGGGAAATGGGCTGATTGCGTTTAGTTCGAATTCGATACCTTTTTCTGTCAGGCAAATCAGAGTTTTGCGAACAAAAGGGGAGATGTTGGAGCCGTGAATAGTGATCATATTGACCTCGTTGGTGCAATCCAAAAGCTGAAGGTGAAACCGTTGTGACTGGTGATGCACCAGAGACACCCTTCCGTTTAATCATTTCTCGCTGTTCCGGTATTTGCGAACGTAACAGTACCCTCACTGTTATCAGCCCTTAACGGATGAATCTCTTGGTATTCCGGTGAGTCATACCAGCCTTGTAGAGCTTCCATATCCGGAAATTTCAATACTACTGACA
>CAXDSX010000068.1:0-11012 GCA_963992075.1 uncultured Pseudomonadales bacterium
AGCGTCAGATGTGTATAAGAGACAGGCGTAGAGGTTTCGGTAGAGCAGCCCGTCGCTGGTCAGCCAAGAAGCGGTAACGCCGCTCAAGTGAGGGTCGGCGGACGCGTTGAGCCAATAAAAAAGTTCTTGCTCGTAGATGAAGATTAGAATGAAACCGACAATGGCGAACGGTGCGAAGGCCATGGTGCTAAGTTCGGCTAATCGGTAAAAGGGCTTGGCCCACTGGGCGTAGACTAAGCGGCAAATCGCACAAAACACCACACCGACTTGGCTAACGCCCATCAGGAAAAGGAAGGAAACAATTAAGAGTCCGTAATCGGGCCCCGTGACGTCCATGGAGGATCCGTAAACGGGGCTCGCGAGCGCGATCACGGCAATTATTTTGGTCAGCAGATTCACGTCGGTAGCCGTTGTTGAGGGATATTCTTTGCGTTGGCTAGAAGGTGGGATTAGCTCGTTCATTGCTCACCAAACTGGGTTTTGAGGTAATTGATGACGTGCCATCTCTCCTCAGCGCTTAACGCATCACGATAGAGAGGCATGAGTCCTCGACCTCGCGTGAGTGTGAAGAAGATCTCGCCATCGGTCTGGTCCTGGGTGTAGGCCTCGTTCAGATCGACCGGCGCCTTGGTCGCAAACTTAAGGCCGACCAACCCATCGCCCAATCCCCCCTTGCCATGGCAAACACGGCAGTTGATCTCGTACAAAGTGCTACCGATTTGGAGGGATTCAGGACTCACTGGGATTGGATTGGCCAAGGCTGCGGCCGCATCCTTGGCTGCAAACATGCCCTCTTCGGTGATCGGTGCGGGTACGGTCTCGCCACCACTAATGGGAACAGCACCTGTATCGCTCGGTATAGGCGCTTCCTGTGCCTTGATGGGCGCCTGGTCGACCATGTCTTGATCCCAGGGAAATCCCCAACTGAGTACAGTCAACCCAAACAAAAGAACTAACGAAAAACGTTGGTATGACCGTTGCTTGATCCTATGCATCACTCGCCGGCCCATCAATTTTCCTCCGTGAGGTCGCGAACTTCTTCAGCACCGGCGGTTCGCAAGATGGTTTCGGCTTGTTGAACGTTTTCGTTGCTCGCACATGAGACCGATACGGCGAACTTATCGACGGCGGCTTCCGGAACGTAAGGGCGATTTTCGTCTTGTTTCCACCAGGCAGTCCAAAGTCCATTCGGAAGCCGAGCGCTCACAAAAAAACCGATTACGGTAAAAACAATCCCGAACAAGATCGTTAATTCGTAAGTAATGATTAGATACGGTGGAAAAGTAATGATGGGCCGACCGCCGGTAGGATGGGCGTAAAGCACAGCCGTGATTGCGGCGAGCAGAAATCCCGATACACCCCCAAAGATTGCACCAAAGAGGGAGAAGCGTTTAATCACCGATTTTTTTTCACCAAGAACTTCCTCCACGCCCTCCATGGGTACAGGAGACATTAATTCGGGAGTTCCGAGATCGGCGGTTTGAATTGACCCCGCTGCAGCAAGCGCTGACTCCGGGTCTCCGAAAAGTCCAACAACGAAATTTGTCATGCGGGACTCCCCTCGGATGATGCGGGCGTCGATTTCTTAGGCGATTCCATCGTTTCTTTCACTTCGTACATGGACACGCTCGGAAAGACCTTCACGAACAACAAGAAGAGGGTCGTGAACAAAGCAAAAGTCCCCAGAAGTATCGATATCTCCACCGCACTTGGAACGTATAAACCCCACGCATCGGGGAGGTATTGTCGCGACAACGACGTGGCGACGATCAGAAAGCGTTCTGTATACATCCCGATGTTGATGGCAATGGACAGCACCAGCATGGGGACAAAAGATGTCCTGAAGCTCTTGAAGGCACAGAGTAGCGGCGCAATGGCGCAGAAAGCGATCATTTCCCAGTACAACGGCGCGTAGAATCCAAACAAACGATAGTTCAGCGCTTCGATTTCTCCCGAGGCACCGCTGTAAAAGCCGGTGAAGACTTCGACGATGTTGATGTAGGTCCACAGCAGAGACAGGACCAGCAGCAACTTACCGAGATTGTCGAAATGGAGCTCGGTAATGTACTGACCGAAGTCCATAAATTTTCGGAGTACGAACATCACCGTCACGATACCTGCCGTACCGGAATAGATGGCGCCGACGACGAAGTAAGGGGCGAAAATCGTTTGGTGGAGGGCGGGAACGATGGACATCGCGAAGTCCCAAGACACGATGCTGTGCACCGAAACGGCGAGAGGAATAATGAGCACGGCTAAGAAAGTGTAGGCCCAATGCAGCCTATGCCATTCAGTATCGGTCCCACGCCAACCGAGCGACATGAGGGAATACATAGTATTACGCCACCCCTGGGTGCGGTCACGGACGGCGGCAAAATCGGGGATCGACCCCATGTAAATAAAGATGGTACTACCCGTGAGATACGTCGTGATGGCCATGACGTCGAATAACAGAGGTGAGCGGAAGTTGGGCCACATTTCCATCTGGTTGGGATAAGGGGCGGCCCAATGAATGAACCAAGGCCTGCCCACGTGGACCATCACCATGATGGCGGCGACAACCAGTGAAAAAAGCGTCATGGCTTCGGCGCTTCGATACATCGCCTTGCGCCAGGAGCTATTGGTAATGTGCAGCACGCAGGATAAAAGTGTCCCTGAGTGGCTAAGACCGATCCAAAAAATGAAGCTCGCGAGATAGGTTCCCCAAACACCCGGGTGGTTCATCCCGGCCGCGCCGATGCCGTAATACAGCTGATAAAACCACGGAAAAAAGAAGCAGATGAGCGTCAACGCGAAAGCGGTGGCCAATGCGATGTAGTAGTTGGGCCCGGTTTCGACAATCGAGCGGACGACGTCGTTGTGAATATCCGTGTATTTCAGCTGGTTTAGTTCACCGTCCATGGTTATCCCTCAGCCTCCACTTTCTTGAGATACACCACGGAAGAATTGGTGTTGAGTTCGTCCAACACCTTGTAGGCTCGAGGGTCGTTGAGGGACTGAGATACCTGGCTTTTGGGGTCGTTTCGATCGCCGAAAACCATCGCCTTGCTCGGACATGTCTGGACGCAGGCCGGCTGTACTTCACCGTCTCGAACGCGGCGCCGCCCGTCGTCTTTGGCGTTGTCCTTAGCTTGCCGAATGCGTTGAATGCAGAACGTGCATTTTTCCATAACCCCCTTTTCGCGAACCGAGACATCGGGGTTTAGTTGCTGGTCTAGCGGACTCTCCCATGCGTGATCGTTGTAGTTGAAGTAGCGTACTTCGTAGGGGCAATAAACAGCACAAGAGCGGGTGCCAATGCAGCGATTGTAGATTTGTGTATTGAGCCCATCCTGGTTGTGGTACGTGGCACTCACCGGACAGACGGTTTCACAAGGAGCGCTGTCGCAGTGCTGACACATCATCGGAATGACGTTGAGCTTCACGTCTGGATACTCACCCTCCCAGTAATGCTCCAGCCTCAGCCATTTGATTTCTCGGCCTTTGGTAAAGGCGTCTTCCCCAACAATTGGTAAATTGTTTTCGGCCTGGCAAGCCGTGACGCAAGCTCCGCAGCCACTGCACTGATCGAGGTCGATGGTCATGGCCCAGTGGTAATCAAATTCTTCGTAATACCCCGGCTTGCGGTTCTTCCGCCAACCTTCGGTTATGCGATCCAGGAAACTCATGTTGGTATCACCGTTATCGGGATGCTGTTTGTTTGAGCGGTGTGATCATCACCGCCCGTCGTTTGTACGATGTCCCGCCCGAGATCGCGGGATTTGCCGCTGGTCTTGACGATTTCGACGTGTTTGCCGGTGGCCACAATCTTCACGCGCGTGGCGTTGGATGCGACATTGCCGGAGTTTTCGTCTACTAAGGGACTTAGTATTTCGAGAGGGTTGGTTCCGCGGTTACTTGCGTAACGACCGTAATTGGTATGGCCTTGGCCGATGGGCATGGCGATGACGTCGGGGCGGATGGCTGGGTACACCAATATCGGTGCCCTGACCGCTCCCTCCGGGGATTCAACATCAACCAGATCGCCTTCGGTTAAGCCAAGATCTTTCGCGGTCTTAGGATTCATCTCTACCCAGGAACCGTAGACCACGCTGGTCATGGCGTCTGGGAGCTCTTGAATCCATGGCAGATTGGCGGCGCGACCGTCGTGCATGGTTGACAAGTACGGTTGCAAAACAAACGGATAAACTTCCGCGTCCCCGGAAAAAGTGGGTGCATCGACGCCAATGCTCGCGATCGTGTTCGGATTCGGCCGCGAGGTTTCGGTCATGCGGTGATTTTTCTTGCCCCATACCCCCGCTTTTAGCAACGCGGTCCAAAACGACTCGAACGATTCGGTCTTGGTGTTCGAATCGCTTTCCTGATAGATCTTATTCCAGCCGTCCTTGATGCAATCTTCGGTAGAGTTCCATGGCATGGGGTTGCCGACCCGACGGGCTAGGTCGAGGACGATGTCGCCGGTAGCTTTGGTGTCGTACAACGGCGCAACGACAGGTTGCGATACGGCGCCAATGGAAAAGCCCACGCCCTGCTCGGGAAATGCATCTCCCCAGCTCTCTAAATACGTGTGGCTCGGTAAGATGACGTCGGCCAACGCCGATGTTTCATCGATGAAGCTCGACAAGCTGACAATGAATGGTATTTGTTCCAATGCGGCCTTGAATCCTGAAGCAACGGGCATGGTGAAGACTGGGTTGGCGTCGTTAAGAATGAGTACGTCAATTTCGCCGCTACGCGCGCTCTCGGCCAGCTGCGCGAGAGTTTGATAGTTCGCTTGGCGACTGTGTGACGTTGCCCCGCCAGGGTCTGGGTTAAAAATGACCCCGCCCATCTCCCCGACATTGCCGGCGAGATAGTTCAGCGCGTTAATCGCGACAAGGGTGTCCACGCCGTTGCTGTTATTGGCAGCACCGTCTCCGCCGATAGCCAAACTGGGATGAGTGTTAGCGAACGATTCTGCGAGCTGTCTTAACGTGCTTTCGGAGACATCGGTCTCTTGTGCAACCCTTGCCAATGTATATGCCGACAGCACTTCCTGCCACGCGCCGATATCGTCGCCCTCATAATGACCACTCGCCACAATGTGATGCGCTAAACCCAACGCCAGGATGCCTTCTGTGCCGGGCCTCGCGGGTATCCACTCGTCGGCCGCGGAGCCACTTGGAGACATACGGGGCTCTATTTGAACAAAGTGGCCTCGGTGGTCGCCACCGTGCCGACTTTGCGCAAAACCGAGACTGTGGTGAACGGGCGATAACCATCCAGCCAAATAGTCGGCACCGAATGACAGGAGATGGCGGGTATTGGCTAAGTCATAGTACGGCAATTGCTGTTCGCCGAAGAAACGCTGATTCGCCACGTGCAGCGCGTGCGGGTGATCGTAGTCATAGTGGAGGAGTCGGTCTGTACCAAGTCCTTGACCAAAGCTTTCCAGCAACTCAGCAAGGTGCCCGCTAGTGCCGCGGGTTAATACGGCGACGCGATTGCCTCGACCTGCAGCTCGGAGCACGTCGAGCCGGGACGCGACACGGGTTAAACCGTCGTCCCAGGTAATTTGCGTAAAATCATCGGACCCGCGACCCGCGGCTTGGAGCAGAGGCCCTGTCACACGATCGGGGTTATAGAGGACCTGCAAGCCGGCCTGCCCAACCGCGCACAAGCCACCTTGATTGACAGCGTGAGACGGGTTGCCTTCGATCTTCTTGGCGCGGCCCTCGCGCGTACGTACCGAAATGCCGCAACCAGCACTGCACATTGAGCACACGCTGTTGTACCAGGTCGCTACCCCGCTGCTGTAATCCTCGGGCGCAAGTACATGGGGGATCAGATGCTCCCTTGGGTGCTTGATGGATTCTCTCAGGACCACACCCGCACCAACGCCAACGCCGCCAGCGCCCACGAGTTTGATGAAGTCTCTGCGATCTATATTTGGCATTTCGCTAATCGCCTACTTATGACAGGTCCAGCAGTCGAGGCCGTTGTCGAAACCGCCGTCGTCTACTCGGACGGCTTTCCCGTCCACTACATCGTGTTGTTTGTGGCAGTTGAGACAGAGCCCCATCTCCCAATGATCGTTTTGCGTGGCCCCGACCTCGCTTGTTTCACTGTTCGTGATCTCACCGGTGGTGCTCGCCATCAGCGTGGGCCCGTCGTTGTCTCGGCTGTGAACGGCGATCTTGTCCATGGTCTCAACGGGACCGTGGCAAGTCTGACATGCAATACCAGCCTGAACGTGGCGTTTATGGGTGAAGTGCACGAAGTCGGGTAAATCGTGGACCTTAACCCAAGGGATAGGTTCCTTGTTCTCCCAATACTCACTGACTTGGCGAATGAGTGGGCTATCGGTAGCGACTTCGTTATGGCACCCCATGCACTTGTTTACGCTTGGCACCCCTGCTGAAGGCGAGCGCCGCGCTTCCGTATGACAGTATTGGCAGGGGATCTCATTATCGCCTGCGTGAATTTTGTGGCTGAACGCGATGGGCTGTTCTGGCGCAGATACCTCGGGGTTGTCGGTAATCAAGAAATCGATGAAATAACCAATGAAAACCCCGACGACCGCAACCAACGCGATCAAGGCCGCCGTTCGCAGAGACTTCAGCGCTGGTTGGATGGATACGTTCATGTACTTTGTTCTCGGCCGTCAACCACGCCGGACGTTTTGCCGAATCCATCGCCAAAGGCGTGAATTTCTCGCGCGATCGCATCGTCTTTGGTCGCTCGAAGATATGTATCCGCTAGTTTGTGGATTACTTGATAAAAGTAGTGATTCATTTCTTCGATAGTCATCTCTTCTGTCCACAAATCAATGGCTGCAACCGCCTTTTTCTCGCTGTCCCAAAATGAAAGCATCATGGACTGACATGCCGTGTCACCTTGCTCTTCGCCTTCCGTTGCCTGCCAAGCGATACCGGTCGGCAGGTTTTGGTCGTTAAGTTCGACGGTTACTTTGATTTCGGCAGTTCGTGGCGGCATGCTGTCAACCTGATTCGCTGCGAGGTCGTACGACGCCCTCTGAACTAGATGTTTAATCTCCTCATTATTGTTGTGATGGTCGGTATTCTCGTCGCGCTCGCTAGTGCGCTGTTTTTCTTTGTTAAAGACGGCGGCACAACAGATCGAATGGTCACCTCGCTCGGTGTTCGTGCTGCTCTTGGCGTTGTGTTGCTCAGTCTGTTGGCGCTGGGTTTCATGTACAACCTTGGTTAGAACCAGTAAACGAAGGTAAATAGAAACAACCAAACCACGTCGACGAAGTGCCAGTACCAACTCGTCGCTTCAAACGCGAAATGATTTTCGGGCGTAAAGTGCCCGCTGAAAATACGAAATAACATCACCGCGAGCATGATCGTGCCCATGGTCACGTGTGCACCGTGAAATCCGGTCAACATGAAGAACGTTGACCCGTAAATCCCTGAACCCAAGGTAAGACCAAGGTCGTCAAATGCATGGATATATTCGACCACTTGGAGGATGAGGAATACCACGCCGAGTCCGACGGTCAACGCCAACCAGGCACCCGCGACGATACGATCTCTTTTCTTCAGCGCCCAGTGTGAAAACGTCACGGTGACGCTGCTGGTCACTAGGATTAGGGTGTTAATGAATGGCAACCCCCACGCGCCCATGGTCTGGGTTTCCGTACCATCGGGGGTTAGAAACAAAGGCCACGTGTCGGCAAAGTCCGGATGCAACAGGGTGTTCGTCCAGAGGTTGTTGCCAGCGCCGGCGAGCCACGGGACGGACCAAAGCCGAGCGTAAAAGAGCGCGCCAAAAAATGCCCCAAAGAAAAAGACTTCTGAGGCGATGAACCACGCCATTGACTGACGGTAGGACACGTCCATTAGGCCGCTCATCATGCCGCGTACGTTCTCGGAAACGACGTCCTTAAACCAACCGAACATCATGCAGGCGACCATGATCAAGCCGATATAGAAGACCCACTCACCGTATTGGGTTTCGGCACCAACAAACTCGGTGGTTTCATGGATGAAGGTGGCGGCGCCGAAGGCGGCGACAAAGAGCGAAACCGCACCGACGATAGGCCAGTAACTCGTGTGCGGCACGTAATATCGGGGTGCTTGGTCACTCATATTCGATTACTCGACAGCATTGCCATGTGCGTTGCGGTTTCGTTTGAGGGTGCTTTAAACATGGTGTAAGACAACGTCACCGTGTGAATGTCGTTGGGTAATTCATCGCTGATGTAAAACTTGACCGGCATGTGTATCTCTTCGCCGGCTTCTAGCGCTTGCTCATTGAAGCAAAAACACTCGACCTTATTTACGAATTCCGCGGTATGCCCGGGCGAAACGCTCGGTACGGCGCGGCCCGTAACCGAGTACGCGGCCCGATTTCGGGCGTAGTAGTTGGTGATACTGGTTTGCCCTAGTTTCACTTTGTATTGATGCGTAGCGGGTCTGAATTCCCATGGCATCCCATTCCCAACACGGGCAAGAAACTGGACCGTGACCTCTCGTCCTGTATCCGATTCCGCCGCGAGCAGCTCAACGCGCTGCCCCGACGTCTTCCCATTGAGACCCGTTATTTCGCAAAAAACCTCGTATAACGGGACCAGCGCGTAGGCAAAACCGAACATGCCAATGGCTAGAGCGCCTAGCATGATGGTCCCGCGGTATACCTTTGAGCTGTTGTTTAAATCCGTCATGGGTCAAATAACTTACGCTGCCCCTTCACGAGTCTCGGTTTCGTTGATCGGCCATGGCGGAGGCGTTTCAAACGTGTGCAGCGGCGCCGGTGAGGGAATCGTCCACTCAAGCCCTTCCGCGCTTTCCCATACCTTAGCTGTAGCCGGCTCGCCTCCCCGAATCGTCTTAATGACGATGAACAAAAACAGGACCTGGGTCAGACCCAAGCCCATCGCCCCAAAACTCGAGACCAAATTGAAGTCTTGAAATTGGTGCGAATAGTCGACGATGCGACGTGGCATGCCGGCCAATCCCGAGAAGTGCATAGGGAAGAAGGTCAAATTCACGAAGAAAATGGCGGTCCAGAAATGCAATTTCCCCCACCACTCGTCAACCATATGCCCGCTCCACTTGGGTAACCAGTAGTAAACGGCAGCCATGGTTCCGAAGATAGCGCCCGGATAGAGCACGTAGTGGAAGTGAGCGACAACAAAATAGGTATCGTGGTACTGAAAGTCAGCCGGTACGATTGCAAGCATCAGGCCGGAAAATCCGCCGATGGTAAAAAGAATCACGAACGCGATGGCGAATAGCATGGGCGTTTCGAACGTCATCGAGCCTCGCCACATGGTGGCCACCCAGTTAAAGACTTTAACTCCGGTAGGGACCGCGATCAGCATGGTAGCAAACATAAAGAACAGTTCGCCCGCCAGCGGCATACCGGTGGTGAACATGTGATGGCCCCAGACGATGTAGGAGAGAACCGCAATGGAGGCGGTGGCGTATACCATGGAGTTGTAGCCGAACAATTTTTTGCGCGCAAACGTGGGGATGATTTGTGACGCGATCCCAAACCCGGGCAGGATCATGATGTAGACCTCGGGATGGCCGAAGAACCAGAAGATGTGCTGAAACATGACTGGATCTCCCCCACCTTCGGCGGAGAAGAAGCTGGTTCCAAAGTGGCGGTCCGTCAGGACCATGGTGACGGCTCCGGCCAGGACCGGGATCGCGGTGATTAATAGAAACGCTGTGATTAGCCAGGTCCAGACGAACAACGGCATTTCCATCAACTTCATGCCGGGTGTCCGTAGGTTGAAGATGGTGACCATGATGTTGATCGCGCCGAGAACGGAAGAAATCCCCATCAGATGGACGCCAAAGATGAAGAAGTCCGTGCTATCGGGCCCGTAGGTAGTAGAAAGCGGCGCGTAAAAAGTCCAGCCGAAATTTGGCGCTCCGCCTTCCATGAAGAACGACGAAAGCAACATGCCAAACGCAAACGGCAAGATCCAAAAGCTGAAGTTATTGAGCCTAGGTAAGGCCATGTCGGGCGCGCCGATCATCAGCGGTATTTGCCAATTGGCCAATCCGACGAACGCCGGCATCACGGCTCCAAACACCATGATCAAGCCATGCATCGTCACGAGTTGGTTGTAGAACCCCGGCTCAACCAGTTGGATTCCTGGCATGAACAATTCGAGCCGAATGCCCATGGCCAAAGCGCCGCCGACAAAAAACATCGAAAACGCAAACCACAAGTACAACGAGCCGATTTCTTTGTGATTCGTCGTCAATAACCAGCGCGACAGGAAAGCTGTAAAGCCGGAGCGGTGGGGTATGTGTTCTGCGTGAGCGACCATTACAAGTTTGCCTTACCGAGACTCAAAGATTGTGAGGGGTTGAACGATGTTGTCGTCGGGTTGATTAGTCCAGGCATTGCGTTCGTATGTAATCACGGCGGCAATATCTCGATCCGACAGTTGGGGTGCCCAGGCTTGCATCTCGGTCCCTGCCAAGCCGTTCATAACGCGATCGATATGTGCGGCCATCGGACCCACGGCAATCTCGCCACCGTCTAACGCGGGATAGGTGGTGCCCTGTCCCGCCCCATTGGGTTGGTGGCAGGTGGCACAGTTAGCCAAATAGACCTCCTCGCCAATCGACATCAGCTCAGCTAATGCCCAAGTTTTTTCGCGATCTGCAACGGCCTGTCCGGAGGCGAGTTGCTTGGCGATACGTTGGTCTTCGATCCACTGATCAAATTCGTCCTCGGATCGGACTTCGACCACGACGGGCATGTAGGCATGGTCTTTTCCGCAGAGTTCGGTGCACTGACCACGGTAGGTGCCGGTTTCGGGGACGTTGGTCCAGGCTTCATTGATGAACCCGGGGATTGCATCCTGTTTCACCGCAAAGTCAGGCACCCACCAAGAATGTATTACGTCGTTGGATGCGGTGAGAAGTCGAACTTTTCGATTTGTGGGTAGTACTAGGGGGTTGTCGACTTCAAGCCTGTCTCTTATACACATCTGACGCTGCCGACGAATAGAGAGGTGTAGATCTCGGTGGTCGCCGTATCAT
>CAXDSX010000069.1:0-10921 GCA_963992075.1 uncultured Pseudomonadales bacterium
TTTTTTTCACGCAGAACACGGCATACGCGACCAGCCGCGGTCTCGTGGGCTCGGAGATGTGTATAAGAGACAGTCCAACGACGGATCTACCTCTCGCGCCGAGAATCGCGGGCATCGGCAAACGATGTCGCCGCGGAGGCTGCTATCTAGAGGCGCATTGACGATCCTAATCTCGGTTTTGATTCTGGGTTCGACCTGGTATTTCGTCGAGCAACAATCTGGCATTGGGAAAGCTTTTGTCGCCTGGTTCATTCCTTCAAATACCCCGAGTGTCGAAGAAGCATGGAAAGCGGCGGAAGCGCTTCGAAGCGATAGCAACCAGAGTCTTTCGGCGGTAGTGGCCGGTTACAGACGGGTGCTGGAAATAGATTCGCAACACGTCGGAGCGCAGATCGGTATAGGAGAGGCGGTAGAGATGTGGAAGTTGGATATTCGCCAAGCGCTTGACGCGGGCGATTTAGCGCTCGCAGAAGTCAAATTGAACGAATCTTTCAATTTGGATTCGACCGATGCAGATCTCTCCGTTCTTTTTGAGGATCTCGCCGATCGCCGGCTTGCCGAAACTCTCTTAAAGGATGCACGCGCGTTGTTGCAACGCCAAGGACGTGAAAACTTGGCGTCGTCTACTTCTGCGATACAAACCTATCAAGAGGTGGTCCGACTTGACCCAACCAATGAAGAAGCGCCGATTGAACTAGATCGATTCGCCCAGTATTACGCGGATTTGGCCTCTCAAGATGCGCGGGCCGGCGATGTGACCAACGCCATGGCGAACATGGGACGTGCCAGCACGGCTAACCCAGAATTTATGGGGCTAGACAGCGTTCGTGAACAGATTCAGCAGGCAGCGACCTTACAAGCTGAGATCGATGGATTGCTGCGCGAGGCGAGTCGCTTACGAGCGCTTGGGGCCTTGATCGATCCTCCGGAATCGAACGCGGCAGAACGCTATCAACGGGTCCTCGCCACGGATCCGGAGAACGCAATTGCAAAGCAAGGGATGTCGGAAATCACTGCGCAAGTTCAGCACCAATTTAATGTTTTGTTGGGGCTACGTAACTTTGTGGATATCAATCGATTGATCGATCGTGCTGTCGCCGTCGGACTGGGGGAGGCGTCAGTCGCTGAGTTTAAGTCTCGCTACTCGATAGAGCGAGAACGGGTCGATCGGGTCGACGCGCTTCTTGCTCGAGCGGAACAACAGATCGGTCAAGGATTCATAACAGAACCTAACGACAACAACGCCGTGGGGACGCTCAGAGAAGTTCTTCGCTTGGATCCGGGAAATGATGTCGCCGAACTGCGTTTACTTGAATCAGCCGAGAGGCTTGCTTTGGTTGCCCGTGAAGCCCATGAAGTTGGTCTTCAGACTGAAGCACAACTGTATTTAGAGTTGGCCCTAACTGTGCGTCCTGACGTTGGCGAATGGCGTCGATTACGAGATCAATGGACAGATGAGGAATCGAGTCGATAGGGCGTGTGGAGAGAGGAGTGTTCTATGGGAAGATATCTTGCTCGACAGTTCGGTGTTGCCTATGCTGGGCAGGTTATTTAGGGAGTGACAAGTAGTATGTCGGTCACGATTCCTTATGTCCGTGATCTGGATTTTGAGTACGGGCGTACCGACCAAATATCGAAGGACGTTCGACGAGTCATCGCGAATAACCCTAGTGCGTTTACCTTGTATGGCACAGGCACCTATATCTTAGGGCACGGCGACGTCGCCGTTGTCGATCCGGGTCCTGCGGATCCAGGGCATATCGATGCAATCCTGAGGGCGACAGAAGGAGAAACGATCACGCATATGCTGGTCACCCATACCCACATGGATCACTCGCCAGGTTGTGCATTGTTAGCTGACCACTGCGATGCGGAGACGTACGCGTATGGCCCGCATGGTTCGGGTAAACAGGAACAAGGTATTGTCGTTGAGGAAGGCGGCGATACCGACTTTCGGCCGGACAACAAGATCGGTCACGGCGACATCATTGACGCTCCGAGTTGGTCTGTCGAGTGTGTGTACACGCCGGGCCACACATCGAATCACGTTTGTTATGCATTGGCGAGCGAGGGCGCACTTTTTAGTGGTGACCACGTAATGGGTTGGTCGACAAGCGTTATCTCGCCGCCTGATGGTGATATGGAAGCCTATATGGCCAGTCTGCGACTTTTACGTGCCCGAGACGACGCCATTTACTGGCCTACCCACGGACCGGCCATCACCCAAACTCATGGGCACGTTGACGCTTTTATCGCTCATCGGAACGAACGCGAAGAGCAGATCATGGAGGCCTTGCGAGGGGGAATAACAACCATTGCCGAAATGGTTCCGGGTATGTACAGGGGAGTACCCGAGTATCTTCATGGAGCGGCGGCGAGGAGTGTATTCGCGGCGATGGAGTACTTAGTCAAGCGTGGGGATGTTGTCTGCGAGGATGGCGACCCTTCGATTGGTGCCCATTACCGGTCGGCTTAGGCCGTTTCGGGCGACACTACTTTTTCAGACTTTCGTGATGCGTGCGACGAAACGTCGACGAGCGGTAAGCGAACCATGATCGCAACACCGGAATTGTCGGGAAGATCCAGCGCATGAACGCTGCCTCCGTGATGTTCTGCGATCAGTCGAACCACATATAGTCCGAGTCCAAAATGTAGGCGACTTTGGCGTCCACGGTGGCTAACCATCGACTCAAACAACGATTCTCCGGCACCCTGCGGCAATGCGGGACCACGATTAGCGATACTGATCTGTAGATGTTCCCGGTAGGTATCTAATTGAACCTTAATGGGCGATTCGGGACGGTGAAAGTCGATGGCATTGTCGATAATTTTGTCGAGAAGTTGTTCGATGCGGTAATCGGAAACCCGAGCGTAGACGGGTCTTCCTGTCCCTCGAAAAACGAAGCGATACTTTTCGTGGGTTAACTGGAAATTTGCGACATAGTTTTCGATCAGTTTCTCGATATCCAACGTCTCAAGCTCTTCGGTTTCGAGTGACTCTTCTAGATTCGCGGCATCGGCTAGATTTTGAACGATGGCACCGATTCTGAGTACGCCTCTCTTGGCGCTTTCTAGGTATTTGCTGTCGCGTACCGACGCCGACTCGTTTTCAAGATTCTGTAGCGAAGTCGATAACGTGTTGAGTGGGTTGTTGATTTCATGCCGAAGTGTTCGTGGCATGTTCTCGATAAAGGTGTTGTGCTGATTCAACCGCAATAACATGCTGTCTATGCTGCGAGCCAGATCACCGATTTCGTCACCTGCTTTAACCTCTGACTGTAACGCGCTTGCCCTTAGGCGACCGTAGGGGTCTATTGCAGCATTTGCTTCGCGACGAAGCCCTCGTATTCGCCATGCAAGCCTGACCGAGAACGCCAGTAAGACAACAAACACGGCGAGCAGGGACAGAATCGAAAATAAAACGATTTGTTCAAGGGCGGCCTCTTGGAAGGTGAGTATCTCGGCCATATTTTGCTGAACAACGACTGCCCCCAAGGTTTTGTCTTTTGAAACGATCGGATGCAACGCCACAACGATCTGTGCGTCATCGGATACCCGTCGCAAGACGCCGGGTTGGCCGTCGAGTGCGGACGTTAGCGCTTTATCGAAAATGCCGTCCGACTCAATACCGGATTGGTCGTGCCAATCCTCGCGAATAATCAGTTTGTGAAGGAGCGGTCGTATCTTCGTGAACCAGGCGCGAGTATCTAGAACTGATGGACTCTCTGGATTCAGAGCGTCACTTGTTCCATAGGAACCTGTTTCTGCCCGCGTTCGGCGCTGACTATCGATGACTTGTATTCGAGCACCGGAATACCCGAGTCCTTGGATTATGTTAAGTAATTGAGGCGACCGGAACACGACGAGGTTAAAGCTCTCTTTATCTCCTTTTGGGAGCGTTTGGACGATGGCGCGTATCTCTCGCGATTCTCGATCATCGACGTCGGCAAAGGAGACGGCGAATCCCCGCCTAGAACCCATCATGGAAAGTGGCAACCGAAATTCAATGCCATAGCCGGTTTTGGTTTCGACAATGGAACCTTGCACTTCGTTGGCGGGTGGTGCACCGGTAGCTGCGAAACGCCAGTCACCGCTCATACGGTAGGCGGACGCGACACCTGGTTCGTGAAGAGTGAGCGTAATTCGACCGTCTGTACCGTTTGTCTCGAAAAAATTGATGCGGATGTGATCGGCAGTATCGAGCCGAAGATAGCCTGGACTCCGGTAGACCCTTCGATCGTCGAATACGTTTACGTAGATGTATAACTGATCGTTGCGCTCCGCCATAAGCAAATCGAAGGACCCATCAGCGCCTTCGGGTCCGAAATGTTGGGCTTTTTCAATCAGGCCCGATCCCCAATCATCGGGATCACCATCGAGTCGTACCGATGTCGTCAGCGGGTGGACATACAAAGGTTCGTATTCGACTGGGTAACTTACGGGTAAGTCGTTGAATAAATCGTCGCGGCCGTTGAAGAGGGTCGAAATGCCACGCGCGAGAAGTAGCTGTACATTTTCACGACTTTGAATTAACAGCCGCTCCATTTCGATCAGCTGAAGGTATGAGAGCCAAGGGATGACCAACAAGGCGAACCCAAGCAACATGAGCTTCGTGCCCAACCGGGGTCCGCGAATGCGAGAAAAAATGTTCAAGCGGACCAGCGATACCCGAATCCGTACTCGCTCTTAATGCAGGCGAATTCTTGATCGATTTTCTCGAACTTCTTTCGGATGTTCCGCATGTGGGTATTGATCGTATTGTTGGTCACAAGCGACTGCATGGTCGCGTTCATCAGGGTGTCGTAACTAACGGCATGACCGGGAACACGAACAAGTTTCGCAAGCATACGGAACTCGGTTCCAGAAAGGTCTAGTCGTTCTCCACGCCAGGAGACTATTAAGGCATCTTGGTCGAGCGTGAGGTCACCTATTCGTTTCGCCGACGAGTTGTCGGGGTCACTCTCGCCTCGAACTTCGTCGATGCGTAATAGGGACGAAATGCGTTCAGCTAGATAATCGAGCGAAATCGGTTTCGGAAGATAATCCCAAGCGCCCAGCCGCAAACCCGAGATCTTGTCGATTTCGTCGATTCGCTCGGTGAGAAAAATAACGGGAAGACTTGGTGCCCGTGACAAGAGATCACGGCAGATTTGGAAACCGGCGTCGACATCTTCGCCAAGAATGATGTCGAGAATTGCTAGATCAGGAAGATCCCGATCGAAACCTTCAAGTGCTTCTTGGCGGCTTGCGTATCCTGTTACGTCATAACCTTTTTTTGTGATCGCGTCTGTGTAGTTGGCGCGTTGATCGGGGTCGTCCTCAACGATTGCGATGCGTTTAGCCATCGCCTTTCTCCCGTCATTGTTTTGCCGATCATACCTTGACAGACGATTGATTACCGTCCGTCACTCAAGGGGTGGCGGTCTCTCCAGCATATCTCCAGGAGTCTCCCTCCTGACTGCAGTTTGTTGGGATACAAAGTGCCCATGAAAGTTTTTGTACCGTTTGATGAGTCAGTTCTTGACGAGCCAAGTCTCGATGTAGGTATGGGCCTTGTTCCATACCAGGTTGGTTACCGATGTTTCGACCCACGTAATCTTTCGACCGGTGATGAACTTAACGTCGAGGCGGAGGAGGGCTGGTTGGAGGTCGTCGTCGGGTAGCGTTTTGTTTGGACCGCACACGCGGAACCAGGCAAGTAGCGTCATTGGTTGCATAAGCGAAAACTAAGCGGCACGCTGTCCCGGTTGTAAGCGTGGCGGCCCCCGGTGACCGATTTTTTTATCAACGTTGCTAACTACTTCATTTCCAGCCCGTGGGAATTGGTGGGTGCAGGGTCAGGACTCTTGTGCGTATGGCTAATCATTCGCGAAAACATTTGGAATTGGCCCGTTGGTCTTACGTATGCGCTGGTTTCCGTACTGGTTTTTTACAACGCGCGACTCTATTCGGACTTGGTGCTGCACGTATTTTACGTATTTATGAACGGCTACGGCTGGTATTTCTGGCTTCGCGGCAGCGGTACTCGGAGTTCCGAAGGGCGGTTGGTGGTTGCCCGGCTCAGCATCCGCATTGCCGCAACTCTAGGACTTGCGACGGTAGTAGGCATCGCCGCCATGGGATGGTTATTCGATCGTTACACGGATGCTGATCTCGCTTATTGGGACAGTACGACAACGGTCTTGAGTTTCGCCGCCATGTGGATGACTGCGCGTAAGTACATTGAGAACTGGATTATATGGTTGGTTGTCGATGTTCTTGCGACTGGGATTTACATTTTCAAAGGAATTTGGCCATACGCCGTGCTTTACGGGTTATATATCCCGATGGCCGTTTGGGGTTGGATGACTTGGTCGCGGTCCATGTTGTCGAGTATGACAAAGGATTCCGTACCTTCGTGATCGTTGCCATCGTTGGGACAGAATGCACCGGCAAAACCACACTCTGTGACTCACTTGCGCAACACTACAGTGTGGAGTGGCTACCAGAATACGCGCGTGAGTACTTTTCATTACATGCTGAGAAGCGGCGGCACTATACCGTTCAAGATATAGCTTCCATTGCATCCACGCAGATTTGCCGTGAGCGGAATTTCGTAACCGATCGGAACTCGTTGCGGATTCTCGATACCGACGCGGTGGTACTTTACGTATGGTGGCTCGACAAATTTGGTCGGCCCCCGATTTGGCTTGTTGAGCACCTTCAAGCGATCGAGGGGCGGCATTACCTTTTGACGAAGCCGGACGTTCCGTGGGAGATAGACCCGCTTAGAGAGTCTCGACACGACCGGGAACGCCTACACTACCTTTACACGCAGACACTAGAAGAATTTGAGTCGCCTTACACTGAAATCGAGGGTCTAGGTTCCTCCCGACTCAGCCGTGCAATCGAAGTTATCGATAGATTCAAAGAAGGTGTTGGACCTTAACGATTGATTGATCACGCTGCTCGATGATTTCATCGCGGTCGTTGCCGGCACTAATCTGTGAAATCGCCCAGGCGTATTCTCGTAGTTGAAAAATCGCTTGTGTTTTGCGCAATGTTTCTTCGCTTAAACGTCGACCTGAATACGTTTCCGCGCACAAAATAGATTCAGTGTCTTCGTAGTCTGAGCCGTAGCAATAGCCTATGACGTCGAAAAGCGGGTCATTATCGCCCGCCGATTCCCAGTCGAGGGTTCGCATGCCGGTTTCGGTGCGGATAATGTTCCATGGATTGAGGTCGTTGTGGCACCCGCGAATCTCACGTTCTTTCCAACGGATACGGTCGAGCCATGGTCGTTCTTTACCGGCTTGTCCAGCCGTTTCGAAGTAACGGGCAATGTGTTCTGTAACGTCGTAACGCGCCACCGAAGAGGGAATGGCAGCGTGCAATTCCCGTAAATAACTTGATCCCTCGATTGGACCGAGCCGATTCGTTGTAAGGACATCACCTTCGACCCAACGCGTAATCATGTGACCGCTGGAGGTGTCAAATGCGATGAGTTCCGGCGCAACGGACAGACTCGCAAAGTATCTTTCAAAGGGGCGAGGGGATGGTGTTCGGACGATCCGGACAACAAAAACCTCGGCGTCAATTCTGAAGCGGAAGTTGTCGTTGCTGTAGCCGCCAGGTAAATACTCCACCGCCTCGATTTGGCCTCGATTTGGCATGAGGGCGGAAATTGTTTCGATCGCGTTTTCGTTGGTATTCATGACCATTTAGTGACCGACCTGGTTCAAAACCTGAGTTAGTACGCGGACGGAACCGCTGAAGGCTGTTTTAACAGATTTCTTAGCACCGAGGCTCGCCGACCGTATGAATTTGAATTTCGTGACTCAAGACGAGGGAATGTCCGAAGTGGGACTTTTTTTGTCAAGTTTGATGGTTGTAAATTGCTGGCGTGCGACTACTATGCCGCCCGAAGGAGAGTGGTATGGGCATCGATTACGTAGAGGACGCGCCGAGAGAAATTCGGCAATTTGGTGATGAGGAATCCGCGTGGGGAGGGATGTCTGTTGCGGACGTTCAGCACGTTGCTGAAATCTTCAATACGCCCCTGACAGGTTCGTACAATTGGGATTATCGAGTTGCTGATAATCGTATCCAGCGCTTGTATGAATTGGGTAAAACGCTTAATTGGAACGGGTCGCTTGACGTCCATTGGGATCAAACGCCCGATTGGCATGAACAGACGCCGGTAAAACCGGAATTCGTCGATGAGTTTCTCGCCAATGCAGACTGGAATGGATACCCGCCGTTCGATGCATTCTCAACGGAGCGCAAGTTGGAGTTTTTCAAACACGACAATGCCTGGTCGTTGTCGCAATTCCTCCATGGAGAGCAGGGCGCATTGCTGGTCGCGTCGCAGCTCGCGAGTTGCGCTCCAAGTTTTAACGCAAAACTCTACGCGGCGTCACAAACCTTTGACGAAGCTAGGCATGTGGAAGTCTTCAACCGCTATTTGCAGACTAAATTAGGGCTGTCTTATCCGGTCAACCAGGGTCTGAAGTCGCTGTTGGATAAAATTCTGACCGACGAGAGGTGGGATCTGAAGTTCATTGGCATGCAAATCGTCTTGGAGGGCTTAGCGCTTGCCGCTTTTCATATCGCCATGAACGATACGGACGATCCTGTGTTGAAAGAGCTTTTGTACCTCGTCATTCGCGATGAAGCCAGGCACGTCACGTTCGGCGTTAATTACCTCGAAGAATTTGTAGCGACGTTGTCAGATGAAGAGAAAGAAGACCGCGCGCAATTTGCCTATGAGGCGTGCATCGTCAGTCGAGATCGCTTGATACCAACTGATGTGTATCGGCACTTTGGTTGGGATGTTGAGGAGACGCGTCAGGTATTGGTCGAGCGTGGATTAAACGCGGAATTCCTCAACATGCTGTACGCTCGCATCATTCCGAATCTCGCTCGTATCGGGCTTTTGACCGAAAAAATTCGTCCGAAGTTCGAAGAAATGGGCGTGCTCAATTTCGAGAATCTTGCCACCGATGGGGATATCGACTGGCGCGAATTAGAAAAGCCCCTGGTGGCGTCGGCGGCCGGCCGATAACAGCGCCGACGCGGTGGATACCTCTATTGCGGTTGCTTTGTTCTCTTCGGCGTAGGCGCAAATCGAGTCCCATGGACGCCACGTTTGCGCTTCTCGTCAATGCTCTTAGAAATGCAGATATTCGAGTATCGACGGCGGAGACCTTGGACGCGTTTGCGGTTCTATCGCACGTTGGAATTCGGGATAAAACTCTATTGAGAGATGCGCTCGAATTGACGTTAGCCAAAACGCCGGACGAGAAGGAGAGATTTGATGAAACCTTCGAACGTTTTTTCCATCAATTGGCCTTTCGGGTCCCAGCCAAGCGAGCGATGTTGCGCGACGTCGACCGTGAGGAGATCATTGAAACGCTTCGCACCACGACGTCGAGCGACGTTGTCGACACCGTCGAAAGCGCTCTAGACAACGATAGAGATCGGCTCACGATGTTGGTTCAACAGGCTGCGTCACGTGTCAACTTGGGAAGTATTCGAACCCTTAGAGAAAAATCGTATTACGTGGACCGGATTGCTGACGCGTTGTCGGTTAGGGAACTAGACGACTACGTTGGTTCTACTGAAAACGCCGATCCCGCCGTTCGATACTTGCGTCAATATTTTCGTCAAGAAATACGTGACTATGTTGATGCGCAGTACCGACTACGTGTTGACGCTACGGGAAAACGTGCGCTATTGGATGCGGCTCTCAACGCCAACCTCGACCGAATTCCTTTTGAGTATCAACATGAAGTACGTCGAGTCGTCGAAAAGTTGGCCGATAGGCTGGTAAGAGACCATCGACGACGTCTGCGTAAGGCGACTCGCGGAGTACTTGATATCAAGAAAACGTTACGTCGGAATGTGGCGTACGACGGAACAATGTTCGATGTCCGTTGGCGTCGACACAAACGAGAGAAGACAACGGTTTATGTTCTCTGTGACGTCAGTAGCTCGGTCGCTCGCGTCGCGCGTTTTCTGCTCTTATTCCTATACGAATTGACCGACGTATTGCCCAATCTGCGGGCTTTTACGTTTTCGAGTCGTCTCGGAGAAGTAACCGACATTTTCCGTTCGAAGGCTTCGGAGGAGGCGATAGAAGACGCATTGTTCTTTTGGGGAAAAGGCAATACGGATTACGCGCGGGCGTTCATAGATTTCCGCGAACGTTGCGGGACGGATCTAAACAGTCGTTCAGTCTTGGTGGTTTTGGGCGACGGTCGCAATAACTACTACGATGCTCGTGCCGACATTCTTCGAGAATTGTCGAACCGGGTAAAACAGGTGTTTTGGCTGACTCCTGAAACTCCCGACACTTGGGGCGAAGGGGACTCTGAAATGTCGCGTTATGCTCCCCACTGTTTTCGAGTCGCTACGTGTAATCGGATTGAGCACATTGAGCGATTTGCCGAAAATCTTTTGACTGCTGCGCGGTAGTTATCGAGTGTTTTACGACTGTGAATAACACCATCTGTATATTTTTCACTCTACTATTCTTCTTTAAACTTTCTCGGCATAAACCACGCGCTCCATCGTCATGAAAGGAAGATTTCGTCCAGTTACTACATACCTCTCGTTCAGTTCCTCATAACCTAAATCTTCTATGCAGCGCCAGCCATATTCATCTAGAAATCGGCCACTTCATTAGGATTAAATCCAAAGTGCCAAAGCTTTTCCTTCTCCACGATCTTTTTGAACCAATTCACTTCTCCATGCATATTCTTGCCATCTATAAAATCTTTAAGCACATACGTAAATACCATGCGACTACCGGGTGGTGAATGGGATAGGAAATCAAAAGTCTTTCTAATTGCCTCTTCTGTGAGGTATTGCGAAACTGCTTCCCAAATGAAGAACGTTTTACTGCTCGCACGATAACCTGTCTCTTATACACATCTGACGC
>CAXDSX010000070.1:0-10777 GCA_963992075.1 uncultured Pseudomonadales bacterium
AAGCAGAAGACGGCATACGAGATCAGCCTCGGTCTCGTGGGCTCGGAGATGTGTATAAGAGACAGTACTCGAACCCCGCCTACGTCGTCAATTACGGGGTCGACGCACGTTTCATCACCCCCGGAGGCCGTGAGTGCTACAGTCCGGTGAAGGGTGCGATTTTGCACCAGTCGCAGGAACGTACCACGCACGAGTTTCGGATCTCGACGTCGGAGGACAACCGCATTCGGCTGACGGCCGGCATCTTCATTGACGAGTTTGAGATCGAGACGCAGGACGACTACTTGTACGAGGCATCGACCGCGTTGGGATTCGTTCCCAATGCGCCCATTGCGGCCGCGGCCCAAGTCAATTCCTCGACGCGTGCCCCGGGCATTACGTTTTTTAACGACATTCGGCGAACCGAAGAACAAGTCGCCTATTTCGGTGAGGTGTCCTACGACTTCAACGATAAATTAACGGGTGTGATCGGGGTCCGACGCTACGATCTGGAAATCGACTTCGAAGGTTCGTCCAATTTTGGTGATGGAATCTTCCAGGGTTCCCCAGGCGTGGGCGTGCGCAACACGGATCGAGGCCGTGACTACGACGTCAACGGGGGCCACAGCAAGAACCCACGCAAATTCGACGACATCATCACGAAATTTACGCTTTCCTATACACCCAGGGACAATCTCTTGTTGTTCGCGACGATGTCCGAGGGCTACCGCCCTGGTGGCTGGAATCGGGGTGGGGGTATCCCATCGGCGAATCCGGCATTTCCAACGGTGGGTGCCAACTACAACACTGACGATGTCGATAACATCGAGTTTGGGTGGAAAGCGACGCTGGCTGACGGGAGCGTCCGATTGAACGGCAACGTCTACTTCATCGAGTGGTCCAACATGCAGGTGACGCGGTTTGACCCGCAGAATGTGTCGATCCTGACGTTTGTCGAAAATGCCGCCGATGCCGACATCAAAGGTGTGGAAGCTGACGTGATTTGGAATGTGGATGAGAATTGGACCATTAATGCGGCGATGTCCTACAACGACACGGAGCTTACGGACGTATACGGCCAAGCGGTTGAACTTGCGGCCATCGGCAGTCAACTTCCGCTCATGCCAGAGCTGCAGATGACTATCCGAGCTCGCCGTGATTGGGTCACTAGCGAAGGCTACGCGGCGTTTGTGCAGATGGGTATGCAAACGGGAAGCGATAGTTACAGTTCGCTGGTGGCGGTCAACCGACGCGATCAAGATTCTTATGCAACGGTCGATCTGTCCATGGGCGTCAGCAAAGACGAGTGGAGTGCCGGCCTCTTTATTGAGAATGTGACCGACGAGCGGGTTGATCAATACATCAATAATCAGGACGACATCATGCGGGTAACCACAAATCGACCGCTGACTGTCAGTCTCCGTGTCGCCTACGACATCTAAAGACGACGCGCCCGACTCGGTTGACTCAATAGACGACGCATCGGATGGCGCGAAAGCGCTGTCCGATGTCCAGCGTTCGCTGCAAGCGGGCGAATTACCTGCCGCGCTTGAGGCTGCCAAGGGTTTACACGAAAGTGATCCAGAGAATGCCGAGGCAATGTATCTGCTGGCAGTGTGCCAGCGCTATGCCGGAGACAATAAACGCGCGTTAAAGACGCTGGATCGGCTGCAATCGGTCGCTCCCGAACACGCGCGTTGTTTTCAAGAACGCGGTCACTTGTGCCGGATCATGGGGCTCAATGACGCGGCCAAGACTGCCTATTCCCGTGCGGTTGAGTTGAACCCTGCCCTGGTATCGAGCTGGCAGTCCCTTGCCGAGTTAATACGATCAAACTCAGGTGGGGGCGACGCGGAATTTGCTCAAGCGCAGGCCGATCGACTGAGCGCATTGCCCAAGGAGTTGTTGTCGGTCACGAGCTTCCTGTATCAGGGGCGGCTCTTTAAAGCCGACCAACTGTGTCGGGCGTTTTTAAGAAAGAACCCACGGCACGTCGAAGCCATGCGCCTTCTCGCCGAACTCGCGTCCAAACTCCACATCATGGACGATGCTGAATTTCTGCTGGAAAGCGCGTTGGAGTTCGAGCCCGACTATCTCCCGGCACGAATTGACTACGTGGGCGTTTTGCAGAAACGACAAAAATACGAACAAGCGCTAGCACAAGCGCGGATTGTCCGAGAAACGCAGGCGGGCGTCCCGACCCTCGAAACACTTTATGCGAACGCCAGTGTGGCGGCCGGGAAGTTTGACGAAGGACTCGCGATCTATGACGAACAACTCAAACATCAACCCCTTAATCCGACGTTGCATTTGGCGCGAGGACACGCGTTAAAGACGCTGGGCCGACAAGATGAGGCTATTAACGCCTACCACCAGGCGGCGGAATCGCGGCCTGATTTCGGCGACGCGTTTTGGAGCCTAGCGAATCTAAAAACGTACCAGTTCCGCGATGGTGAAATTAGCAGCATGCAACAATTCGAGGCGAACGAGGCGGTAGCGCCTACGGATCGTTGGCATTTGTGCTTTGCGTTGGGAAAAGCCTTCGAGGATCTCGGCGACTTTGATGAGAGTTTCCGATACTACCAAGCGGGCAACGCGTTAAAGCGAGGGATTTCGAAGTATCGCGCTGAAACGATGACGGAAGATCTCCAGCTCCAGGCGAAGATTTGTGATGCGGACTTGCTATCGTTGCGAGAAGCTCGGGGATGTCAGCGGCCTGATCCTATCTTCATCGTCGGCCTACCGCGTGCGGGGTCGACGTTGTTGGAACAAATCTTAGCGTCGCATAGCCAGGTCGACGGAACGTTGGAGTTACAAAACATATTGGCGTTGGCCCGCAAGCTCGAAGGCCGTACCAAAGAAGGTGATCCGTCCCGTTATCCGGGTGTACTGACGACGTTGAGCGCTGCCGATCTCACCGGTTTCGGCGAGCAATATCTCGCGGATACGCAGTTTTTACGGGCGCGCGCGCCATTTTTTACCGACAAGATACCAAACAATTTTCGCCATCTTGGGCTCATCCGTATGATTTTGCCCCATGCCAAAATCATTGATGCTAGGCGGGATGCGATGGATTGTTGCTTTAGCGGGTTCAAACAGTTGTTCGCGGAAGGACAAGAATTTACCTATAGCTTAGAGGATGTCGGTACGTACTATCGCGATTACGTTGCGCTGATGGATCACTGGGACAAGGTTCTTCCGGGATGGATTTTACGGGTACAACACGAAGACGTTGTCGACGATCTCGAAGGACAGGTTCGACGCTTGCTCGATTTTTGCGGGCTGCCATTTGAGGACGCTTGCGTTCAATTTCATCGCAACGAAAGAGCCGTACGAACGGCAAGCTCAGAACAAGTGAGGCAACCCATATACCGCAGTTCGCTGGCGCAGTGGCGGCACTACGAGGCCCATTTGGAACCTCTCAAACGAGTCCTTGGTCCAGTGGCCATCGACTCCGAATAACCCGAGTAAAGGAAGTTCGAACCATGTCCGAAAGTACACAACTGCCGACCGTCGAAGACGGTTCGAGTATCGATCTAAGGGTATTTCTCCCATCGCTCATTATTGTGTTGATCGCGGGCGGTTACCTGGTGCAGGCACCCGACCATGCCGCGGCCGGGGCGAGCGTGTGGAAGACCTGGGTCACGGTCAACTTTGGTTGGCTTTTTTTACTTGTTGCGGCGGCCACTTTGGGGTTTTGTGGTTGGCTTGCGTTGGGACGATACGGCCGTGTCACGCTCGGCGATCCCGGGGAACGGCCTGAGTTCCGAGAACTCTCCTGGGCTGGCATGATGTTCACCGCAGGCATTGGCATTGGACTGGTGACCTGGGCGTTTGTCGAACCCGTGTATTACCTCATGACGCCGCCCATGGGTATTGAGGCAGGAACGGCTGCCGCGATGGAGTGGGGTCACGCGTACGCTCAATTTCATTGGGGCGTGGTGCCGTGGGCGTTTTACGTGTTGCCAACCGTTCCGATCGCCTACTCCCTCTATGTCCGAAAAACGCCTTTCTTACGCATTAGTGTGGCGTCTGAAGGGGCATTATCGACGCCCAAGCGGCGGCAATGGTCACCCCTTATCGATACCTTGGTCATCATTGGCATCATCGGGGGTGCGGGTACATCGATTGGTCTTGGGGTACCTCTGGTCGCTGAATTTTTTGGCGCATTAACCGGCGTTGAATCGGGCATGACCCTCAACCTCGCGGTACTCGCCGTGTGGACACTTATATTTGGCACCAGCGTGTACCGTGGCCTAAAAGCGGGTATTCGGCGCCTCGCCGACATCAACATCTTTCTCGCCGTGTTTGTCGTCGTGTTTGTTCTTCTAGCCGGCCCGACGGTCTTTATTCTCTCGCTCAGCGTCAATAGCGTTGGCCTGATGTTGAACAACTTCGTGCACATGAGCTTTTGGTTGGATCCTGTCGAGAAATCGGGGTTCCCTGAAGACTGGACCATTTTCTATTGGGCCTGGTGGATCGCGTACGCGCCACTGATGGGGCTCTTCTTTGGTCGTATCTCGCGAGGTCGCACGATTCGCCAGGTGGTATTCGGCGTCATCGGTTGGGGCTCGCTCGGAACCCTATCCTTTATGGCCGTGTGTGGTGCTTACACGTTGCATCTCGAACTGGAAGGCCTTCTGCCGGTGACCCAAATTCTTCAAGACCAGGGAAGGGAAGCGGCGGTGGTTGCGATTATCGAGACCCTACCCTTCTCAACGATTGCTATCTTAGTGTTCACGGTTCTGTCGTTCATTTTTCTTGCGACGACCCTTGATTCGGTCGCTTACGTCCTTGCCAGCATTACCACGCGGAATTTACGCGGAGATGTTGAACCGGCCCGGATAAACCGGCTTTGTTGGGCTTTTGCGTTGGCCTTTATCGCGGTCGGACTATTGCTGGCTGGCGGTTTGGATACCGTTCAAGCGAGTTCGGTGGTCACGGCACTGCCCTTAATTCCGGTCTTGGGCATACTGGCGATGTCGCTCTTCCGATGGTTGCGAGCCAACGATTCGACCGATTAGTTCCTTAGGAGATGGCTTGGGTTGACTCGTTACGGTAGCCGGAAGGCGGTGAGGCGAGAGGGCTCAATTGCGCTGCCGGTGCCGATGACAATGTACTGTTGACCGTCGGCCACGTACGTCATTGGCGGTGCTTCAACGTGCGAGCCTTCGACGGAGTGCTCCCACAGCAACCCCCCCGAATGTTTGTCCAACGCCCGTAGCACCGTGCCGTCTGACCAATGCCCGAGAAAAATGGCGGCCCGGGTAATCAATAAACCTGGTGCAGTTCCCGGGTTCCCTAAAGCAGGCAAATCAAGCCCTTTGAGGCTCGGGTGGTCTACGGGACCGATCCCGTTAGGAACCTGCCAAGCGATGTCACCCGTATCCAGTTGATAGGCTGTGATGCTCGACCAGGGTGGTTTAACGAATGGCAGTCCATCGCCACTCGGCATACGAAAGGTGGCTTGGTATCGGGTCCCGAAGCGTGCTTGATCGACCTCTCGAGCCGTAATCAAGGTCGGCATACGACGTGACGCCACATAGAACATGTGAGTCTCTGGATCGAATGCGGCCCCGCCCCAATTAGCGCCACCGCCGATCCCTGGCAGCGCCACCGTGCCTTCAAGCGATGGCGGCGTAAAAAGTGGGCCAATGTTCCATTCCTTTACTCGCTCAAGTGCTGCTTGTCGAAGTTTTGGGGTGAGATCAATGAGGTCATTTTCTGTCAGACCTTGTTGCTCAAAAGGGGGCGGCCACGTTGGAAACGGCTGGGTCGGTGAGGCTTGTTCTCCGGCCAGTGAGCTACCGGGAACAGGCCTCTCTTCGATGGGCCAAACGGGCTTGCCCGTGATGCGATCAAAGACGTAGAGGAACCCGGTTTTGCCGACCTGGGCCACGGCCTTAACCGGTTGCCCCTTAACGACGAGGTCGACGACTACCGGTGCTGCAGGCAGGTCGTAGTCCCAGATATCGTGATGCACGGTTTGAAAATGCCAGAGTCGATCACCGTTACGAGCGTCAAGGGCGACCACGGAGGTGCCGAACAAGTTATTGCCTGGACGATCGCCGCCATAAAAGTGATGGGTGGGTGCGGTCACCGGAAGGTAGACGTGGCCGAGCTCAGCGTCACAACTCGTCATCGACCAAACGTTGGTATTGCCCATCCAACGCCACGACTCGTTCCCCCAGGTGTCGTTACCGAATTCGTTCTGTTGTGGCACGGTCTTAAAGACCCACAGTTGTTCACCCGTGCGTGCGTCAAATCCACGCACGTCTCCTAACGGCAGATTGTCATTCCAAGCGGCTGTTTGATTCCTGCGTCGATAGTGCGAACCGTCGTTGGCTTGATTGCCGATGACGACGGTATCCCCACAAACGGTCGGGGGGTAGCTCCAGGTTGTCGTTGAGCGACGTAGTTCCCGCCGTAACCCGCGGGTCAGATCAACTTTCCCCTTCACGCCGAAACCTGGGAGCGGCTGCCCAGTTGTTGGCGAGAGTGCGTACAACCAGCCGTCGGTGGTCAACAGCAACACCCGAGCTCCCGAGGCATCCTGATGGTAGGCGAGCCCCCGGGTGGTGAAGCCAAACATGGGCGGCCGTCGGCCGTCCCCGGTGCCAGGATCGAAGCTCCACAACGTTTCTCCAGAAACAGGATCCAACGCCACGGCGACCGAGTACCGGCTGCGGACGAAGAGCCGACCACCAGCCATGATCGGTGTTGCTTTGAATCCGTCGGGCATTTTTGAACGGGTGGCACGATCCGTCCAATCGGGTGAATCGTCCCATTCCCAGACCCAGGCGATGCCGAGTTGGTTCAAATTGTCTTTCGTGATTTGATCGAAAGGGGCGTACTTGTTGGACCCAACGCCACCTCCGTATGAGGGCCAATCACCGTGCGAGGTGGAGTAATCGAACGGACGTTCGGCTGTGGGCCGAGGTCGGTTGGTCGTCGGCGCGGCAACCGCGAGTGTTGAGTTGTTCGACGTCGTCTCTGGGTGCGCGACCAACGCGTCCCGTTCCGAAAGCCATGCAACCTTCAACTCCATAGCGCCGCGCCGCGTTTGCTCGGCAATTAACCAGGTACCGCGCTCGTTATGACCTCCTCCACCAGAAGCCAGCGCGTGGCAGAAGGAGCAATCTCGTGCGCCAAACTGGATTGCCTCAGGAAAATATTCGGGTTTGCTGAAACCGTTGACCGCCGCCGAAAAAAAAGCAACGACGAATAAGGCTTTGGTGAAGCGACCGTTAAACCGCACCGGTGCGATTAGGATCGCGGTTCTCCGTAGATATCAACCTCGCTATAACGCAGCCACGAAGGGTCGTACTGGGCGGCTCGATCGAAGCCCTGAGGCATACTCCATGCGTCTTTCACCGAATCGTCAAAGTCCGCCGGAAGCTCGCCAGACGTTCGTTTCGAGAGTTCATCGTGGAGAGGTAAAAAGACTCGCCCGAGCTCTGGGGGCATCGGTCCTTTGCCTGAGGGAGACGATTGATCGACGGGTGCGCGGTTCGCTTCTTTGTCAAAGCGAAATGCCGCTTTTCCATACTCGGCTTGTTCCTCTTTTTCTTCGTCTGTCATGGCCGCGTTGACGGTGCGTCCAACCGGGACAACCGGGGTATACATGCCCTTGGTCAACGCATCCGCGGGCTCCAAGGCAGTGGGCAGTGGTCCTGCGCCGACCGTGATTTGGCCGTGATCGCAATGCACCCAAAAGCCACCGTGTGAACCGTCGGGAAATGCGTACTGGGGCGTGTCGGTGAATTCTTCAGAGAAGGTATAGACGGTGTTTTGAATACCCGGAGCGTATTTGTCGGAGCTAGCGCGGGTGCTAAGAATGTGGCGGGCGGAGCTGACCCACTCAGGCGTCATGAACGTAAAACGCGGCATCGTGTGAGCTGCCATGCGGTCGTGTAATGTCCGTAAAACAGAGCCGAGTGCCGGGTGTTCGGGAAGCGCCCCGTCGATTTGCCAGCGTGACAATTTGTATAGGCGCGCTTGGGCAGTCGACACGAGAGCGGGATCTCTCCCGTGGTATTGGATCCGGGCGAGGTTGCTCATCACCGAGTGATCGCCTTGCACTTTGAAATCGCATTCGGAACTGTCGAGTTCACCGGTATTGACGTCGACGCTAGCGCCACTAAAACGGGCGTGCCAGGCTAGCGTCGCACCCGTATGCAAGTACGCGGGTGGATTGTGCGCAACTTCACAAAGCGTGAAATCCCCGAGATCGGCGAGCGCTTCGGCATGATTCTTGACGGCTTCCCGAAGAACCTCACCCGCGGTTTCGACCCAGTCGAGAGACGCGAACGTTGAGTCGCCGATGCCTTCCGCCATGGCCGCCAAGACCGCCGATGGCCCTTGATACCCACTCGTCATGACTGTTGTCTCCCTTACCGACTAAAACTAGGGGCCTTTTCGATACTTCGCGGTTGCAAGTTTTCAGCCCGCCAACAAGCATCGTACCAAACCGTCAACTAGCGGGTGTAACGCTAGGACGGTTGCCACCGCGCAAACGCTTGCGCAAAGGCAGCGGGTGCTTCGTTGGTCACCAAAGCGCCGTGGGAAACGGATATCTGGGTGAAATCTTGGTCCATCGCCCATCGATAAAAGGTTTGTAGCGCGACATGGTTTTTCATCACCAACAAACGCTGCATACGCGTCGGCGTGAATTGTTGCCAAGCACCGTTGAGACGTAGCAGGGCCTGGGTTCTTGCGTTGGCGCTTCGGACGTTGAAGGCGAGATCCGAAAGAATCAGGGTGTGCGACGCGCGGTGATAACCGCAGATTTCGGCGTAACCGTCACGTGTTTCCACACGTATGGGGTCAAACCAAGGCCGCCACTGGTTCATGGGTACTTGGGTGGGGGTCACGTAGTTGGCGTCGGGGTAGATTCGGCGATAACGGCCGACAAAATGGCCGTGTAAAGGATTGGGGCTGACGATCCAGCGGACCCTACCGACGGAGTCGATGGCGGCCTGCGTCGCGTCGTCGAGGGGTGTTGGCGAATAGAGCAACAGTTCACCGTGGTCGTTGGCGATCACCACCATGCTAAGAGGCAGTGCAATTCCGAGTGAAAATTTTATGGTGCGATCGGCTCGCCAGATCAATGTTCCCACGGACGTCAGTGGGTCTGCTGAATGAACGACGGGTTTGGGATCCATCATCGAGACGCTTTGCCGGAACAAGGTGTAGAGCACGTGGTAACCCTAGGGCGATTTGTACACGATGTTAGCCAAGAGCGTGGTTGGCACGTGCATCGTCACGGAGGCGCCGAGGACTTTAGCAGACGCTTCAGGTCTCGAAGAGCGTCCTGCGCGTGATCCTTTGGCGGATACATCAGCGCCACACGGCGGCGATGATCCACGATAAGCAAAACGGGTGGTTCCTGTGGCGAGTCGGCAGCAGCCTGTAATTCGCGGACAAAACGATCGTTCTCGATTAGTACCCAGTGGAGTTGGTCGGAGGTAGTAGGCAACGATTGGGGGCTTAGTAACGCGACGTCAACGCGCGTCCGGTCGCGGCCGATGGCAGTTTGAATTTGGGTTGCTTGGACAAGAAGGCGCTCGCAGAGCGTTGCACACGGTTCGTCGTAGAACACAACGAGGAACCAATCTCCCGGTACCGTGCGTTTTCTTGACTCGACTTCGCCGTGGGTCGAGAGCCCAAACGACGTAAGGTCAAGTGCAGGTTTAACCAAAACCCCGTAGTTCACGGTCCTTTTTGTTTGCCACTCCAATGGACCCATGGTGAACATCGCAGCAACGATCACGGGGATCACAAATACAGCCGCGATGCCGGAAAGAATTAGCCGGCCCTTACGTTGTGCCGGTGTGGCTTTCGAATTCACGTTTGCGACCGTCTCTTGGACCGCACAAACAAACCCACACTAATGACGAATACGGCCAACGCCATGGCAAACCACTGGAAGGCATAGGCAAGATGCCGTGCCTGGTCTGCCCCCGGCGGGGTCCAATTTCGAATGAAGCCGTTGGGCATGGCGTTGTCGAGCAGCAGCGTCGCCCCAATGATCTCCAGCTCAAAGAGTTTCGCGAGAACGGGAAAATCGATTCGCTGCACCCGCCAGACGCCGTCGCCCATCGGCTCGGCGATCTCGGCGCCTCGTAGACGAATGCCTACCGAGGGTGGGTCGCTAAGCCTCCCGGATACTGCTGAGTCGATGGGCTCAGGTCCGAGGTCTGGTAACCGTCGAGGATCGGGTAATGCTGCAATCCACCCGCGATTCACCAGGATGTGCAGATCTGTTTTGGCAATTCGATACGCGGTGTAGACGAGGTACCCGATTCGGCCTCCCAACGATTGATTATCGAGTAGGACGGTTGTGCCTGCTCGGTATCCTCCCTTGGTGAATGCTGATCGCCCGACCACACTGGCCATATCCGTGATGTTGAGTTTGTCGAGATTCATGGCCGGTGACTGGTTGCGACTGTTGAATCGCTCGAGGGCCGCACTTTTTTCGTTGGCTCGAGCTAGCTGCCAATTACCGAGTGCGACGAACAAGCCCGAAACCAGTATCCCGACCGTTAGCAAGCCGATTCTTTTTGAGTCGGCACTCACCCGAGTGCTTAACGGTCCGGATTGGGACTCAGGCTCATCTCCCAGTTCGAGTACGTCGAATAACGCTTGGTGAGTGCGTAGAGGACCGAGACAAAAGCAAGTGCTAAAACGATGGAAAGTCCGAGCTGGCCAAGACTGTCACTTAGCCGGGCATCGTCCGAAAATACCGGGATAATCATCAAGTACTTGTTGACCCAGGCCCCAACACCAATGCTGACAG